>NZ_DBEXAY010000079.1:0-5646 GCF_048170485.1 Victivallis sp.
CCGGCCTACGCCGACAAGATGCACCGCTGCGGCATCCGCGGCATCGATCTGACTTGTCCCGCCCGGCTGGAGCAGCAGTTCCGCGCCGAAGCCGCCAAGTACAACAAGCTCTTCTCCGAATCCGGTATCGCTCCGCTCAACATCGATGCGGAATGGGAACGGGTCCGGGAAGCGGCCGCGTTTCTCGCCCCTTATGTCTGCGATACCGTTTATTCGGTCAACGCGGCGATCAAAGCCGGAAAAAACATCCTCTGCGAAGGCGCCCAGGGCGCTCTTTTGGACATCGATCACGGCACCTATCCTTTTGTCACCAGCAGCAACACGGTCTCCGGCGGCGCCTGCACCGGCGCCGGGATTGCGCCCCAGCGGATTCGCGACGTCTGGGGAGTGATCAAAGCCTACACCACCCGGGTCGGAGAAGGACCGTTTCCGACGGAACTTTTCGACGCCTTCGGCGAGGAACTCCGCCAGGTCGGACGCGAATTCGGAGCCACCACCGGCCGGCCCCGCCGTTGCGGATGGTTCGATGCGGTGGCGGCCCGCTACGCCTGCATGGTTGATGGTGTCAACAAACTGGCCGTCACCAAGCTGGATGTTCTCGACGGCCTCGAAAAGATTGCGATCTGCGTTGCTTACGAGGTGAATGGCCGCGAAACCCGGGAGTTTCCCGCCGCCGTCTCCGACGTTGCCGCCGCCAAGCCGGTTCTGGAGTGGCTGCCGGGCTGGAAGTGCAGCACCGCCGGCGCAACCCGGTGGGAGGAGCTTCCGGAGAACGCGAGAAAATATCTGCTCCGGATGGCCGAACTGGTTGAATCGAACATCGCGATTGTGTCGGTCGGGCCGCGCCGGGATCAGACGTTCCAGGTCACATTGTAACAGTTTGGTTGTAAGGGCGCTTTTCCGGAGGGAGCCGTTTCGGAAAAGCGCCGACCGGTTCTCCGGATGCCAGATCCTGCTTTTCCGGTCCCGGAAGATGCACTCCGGTCAGGAAAGAGTCAAAACCGTTCCGCCGCCGGCGGAATTGAGAGGATAGAAAACTCAAACGTAAAAAGCGACCATTCATGCCCGTACTGCGTCGAGAATATCAGGAGAACCCGGCCGAACATTTCTTCCGGTTTGTTGCCGGATTCGACTGGCTTCAGATTCTCGCGTCGGTTTTTCTGCTCGGAGTGGGACTGATTTTCATCCGTTCGACCGGAATCCAGGCGGGAACCCGTGAAAGCCTCGCTTTTTTCCCGAAACAACTGCAATGGATCGCCATCGGAACGGTCTTCTGGCTGATCTGCTCGCTGATAGACTACCGGAAGCAGGAGTATAAAGTTCTCTCTCTGATTTTCTATCTTCTCAGTCTGTTTCTGCTGGTTCTGGTTCTTTTCGTCGGAGTCAAAGTCAACGGAGCGGTCAGCTGGCTCAATCTGCGGCTGTTCGGCATGCGGCTGCAGCCCTCGGAACTGAGCAAGCTTGCCGTGGTAATGCTGCTGGCGGCGATGTTTTCAACCCGGGTGTTCCGGGTGAACCGGGTCGCCTGCCTTTTCTTGAGCGGAATCACTGTCGCGGTGCCGTTTGTTCTGATCATGCTGGAACCGGACTTCGGAAGCGCGATCATTCTGATCCCCATCCTGCTCGGAATCGTCTTCGTCGCAGGACTCAAATGGCGCTATATTCTTCTCGCCGTCGGCATGGCCGCGCTGCTGGCAGGAGGCTTTCTCGCCAACGAAGCTTTTGGAAAACCGATGCTCAAAGAGTATCAGAAGGCGCGGATCCGGGTATTTCTGGATCCCGAAAGCGACCTGCTCGGACGCGGATACAACGTTTACCAGGCGAAACTGGCGGTCGGTTCCGGCGGCTGGACCGGAAAAGGCATCGGGCAGGGAACACAGAACGCACTCGGTTTTCTGCCGCAGTCAGTGTCGAACAACGACTTCATTTTTTCCGTAATCGCGGAAGAATCCGGATTTCTGGGGTGTTCTTTGCTTCTGCTCGCCTATCTGATCCTGTTTTACTCGATTCTGCGGACGGCCTTTCTCGCGACGGATCCCTTCGGGCGCTACCTCGGAGTCGGTGTCGCGGCGATCTTTTTTCCACACTGTTTCATCAACATCGGAATGTGCATCGGGCTGATGCCGGTGACAGGAATTCCGCTTCCGTTCATCAGTTACGGCGGTTCATTCCTCCTGATGGGGATGGCTGCTCTGGGATTGATGCAGTCTGTCTATCGCCACCGCTGAATCAATTTTTTTCAACATCGTTTTCCGAACCGGACTTGCATTCTCAAACCGCAGCGGATAAATTACCGGAAGGTCTGTCTTTCCGGAAGCCGCGGATGTTTTGTTTCTGAAAATGGAGAATTTCAACGTGTTGTTCAAACGCCTGTCACTTCCCGCCGTGTGTTTCGCCGTCGCACTGATTGCCGTCGCCGGCTGCAACACGATCGAAAACAACTATCTGAATCCGGAGGATTTCGCCTCCTATCTGCGCCGGAACGGCGTTGAAGTCACCGGCGAACCGCGTCCGCTGCCCGGAAGTCCCTTCGACGCCTCTTCCGGCTGCGCCATCATGGTCGGAAATTCCGAAATCGGGGTCTACAAATTCGACCAGTCAGTGCGGCCGATCGCGGAACGGCTCAAGCAGGTCAAACAGAGTGAACGGCTTTACATCAACGGAATCCCCTATCCGGTCGAAGTGCGCGGTTCCTTCGTCATCATGGGGTTGGAAAAGAACAAAAAGAAGCATGAGATTTTAAGGGTTTTTGATAAATTTTACTGATCCGCAACATCATTAAATCCCGGGTTCGGGAGAGAGAGAGGGAGAATCACAATGGCAGGGAAAAAATACGTTTATTCGTTCGGCGGCGGGGCATCGGAGGGTAACGGTTCCATGAAGGAACTGCTCGGCGGAAAAGGCGCCAACCTCGCGGAAATGGCTTCGCTCGGGCTGCCGGTTCCGCCCGGTTTCACCATCACCACCGAGTGCTGCGTCGATTACTTTAAAAACGGAAGCCGCCTTCCGGACGGTGTTGAAAAACAGATGCTCGCCGCTCTCGCCAAGGTTGAAAAAACCATGGGGATGAAGTTTGACGACGCGAAAAACCCGCTGCTGGTCTCCTGCCGTTCCGGCGCCCGCAGTTCGATGCCCGGGATGATGGAGACGGTGCTGAACGTCGGACTCTCCTCCAAGACCATTCCCGGTCTGATCGCCAAAACCGGAAACGAGCGTTTCGTCTACGACGCCTACCGCCGGCTGATCATGATGTACTCCGACGTGGTCATGGAAAAAGCCGAGGGCATCGAACCGGCCGAGGGGCAGGCGATCCGCAAGCAGCTCGACAACATTCTGGATGAACTCAAAGAGAAAAAAGGGTACGCTTCCGATACCGATCTGACGGTCGAGGATCTGAAAAAACTCTGCGAAACATTTAAAAAGCAGATCAAAAAGACGCTGAAACGCGAATTTCCCGACGACGCGATGGCGCAGCTCCGCGGCGGAATCGGCGCCGTTCTCAAGAGCTGGAACGGAAAGAAGGCGGTCTCCTACCGCCGGATCGAAGGAATTCCGGATGACTGGGGTACCGCCGTCAATGTCCAGAGCATGGTGTTTGGAAACATGGGTGACACTTCCGCCACCGGCGTCGCCTTCACCCGCGATCCCGCCACCGGCGACAACAAATTCTACGGAGAGTGGCTGATCAACGCGCAGGGAGAAGACGTCGTCGCCGGAACCCGCACGCCGAATCCGCTCAACAACGACACCCGCAACGAGCAGAACAAGCACCTCGAATCGATGGAGGACCTCTATCCTGAACTCTACAAGCAGCTTTTCGATATCCGCAACAAGCTTGAAGCGCACTATCATGACATGCTTGACATTGAGTTCACCATTCAGGAAGGAAAGCTCTTCATGCTCCAGTGCCGGGTCGGAAAACGGACCGGTACCGCCGCTCTGAATATGGCGATGGACATGCTCTCCGAAAAGATGATCGATGAAAAAACCGCCGTGCTGCGGGTTTCGCCGGCCCAGCTGGATGAACTGCTCCATCCGATCCTTGATCCCGCCGCGGAAAAGAAGGCGGAAGTGATTGCCAAGGGTCTGCCGGCCGGTCCCGGCGGCGCGGTCGGTCGGATCGTCTTCAACAGTGTCGACGCGGTCAAGGCCGCTGCGAAAGGTGAAGCGGTCATCATGGCCCGTGAGGAGACCAACCCAGAGGATGTGGAAGGCATGCGGGCCGCGGCCGGCATTCTGACCGCCCGCGGCGGCATGACCAGCCATGCCGCGCTGGTCTGCCGCGGCTGGGGAAAGTGCTGCATCGTCGGCGCCGGAGCGATTCACATCAATGAATCCGCCGGAACCATGAAGATCGGTTCCAAAGTTTTTCGTGCCGGCGACACGATCAGCATCAACGGAACCCGGGGATATGTCTACGCCGGAGCGATTGCCATGGTGGATTCCAGTGAAAATCCCCGTTTCCAGCACTTTATGAAACTGGTGGACAAGTTCCGCAAGCTGGGGGTGCGTGCCAATGCGGACACTCCGGCCGACGCGGAAGTCGCCCGCAACTTCGGAGCCGAGGGAATCGGACTTTTCCGGACCGAACACATGTTCTACGGCAAGAACAGTGAAAAGCCTCTCTTCTTCCTGCGGAAAATGATCCTGAGCAACACGACGGAAGAACGGACCGCCGCGTTGAAGGAACTCTATCCCTATGTCAAAAAGGATGTTAAAAACACCCTGACCGCGATGAAGAATCTTCCGGTCACCTTCCGGCTGCTCGATCCGCCGCTGCACGAATTCGTTCCGAACGAAAAAGCGAAGCGGCAGGAGCTTGCCGACGCCCTCGGAATCAAACTTTCCGACGTCGCGAAGCGGGCGGAGGCGCTGCACGAGACCAATCCGATGATGGGTCATCGCGGCGTTCGTCTCGGCATCACCTTCCCGGAAGTCTCCCGGATGCAGATGAAGGCGATTCTCGAAGCTGCGGCCGAACTGGAGCGCGACGGTATCGCGTGCAAACCGGAAATCATGATTCCGGTAACCTGCGACGCCAACGAGATCAAGTTCCAGAAACGTCTTCTTGCGGAAGTTGCCGCGGAAGTTGCAAAGAAATTCAAAGTAGCGAAGATCGATTATCTGGTCGGTACCATGATCGAAATTCCGCGCGCCTGCCTGATGGCGGATGAAATGGCGAAAGAAGCGGATTTCTTCTCCTTCGGAACCAACGACCTGACGCAGATGACCTTCGGGTTCAGCCGGGACGACATCGGCGGATTTCTCAACGATTATCTTGACGAAAAGATTCTCTCCGCTGATCCTTTCCAGACCATCGACCAGTCCGGCGTCGGCAAGCTGATCGACTATGCAGTCAAGGCGGGAAGATCGGTCAAGCCGAAATTGAAGGTCGGTATCTGCGGGGAACAAGGCGGCGAAGCCAGATCGGTGGCTTTCTGCCACAAAGTCGGCTTGAATTACGTCTCCTGCAGTCCGTTCCGGGTTCCGATCGCCCGTCTCGCCGCGGCGCAGGCGGCACTGACGGAAAAATAAGAGGTTCCACCATCAAGTCGGGGGCGGAAAGAAAATTTCACTCCCGGCTTGTGGACTGAAGGATCTCTTTTTTCCGACCGGTCCGAAAAGACATCGGTCTTCAATCAAAAA
>NZ_DBEXAY010000080.1:0-3155 GCF_048170485.1 Victivallis sp.
TCATCCTCTTCTCGGAGGCGCCTCAAATAAATATTCAGTCTGCAACCTGTCCGCTTCCATACGTGTAAGTTAATCGCCATAAATTACACGCCGCAAGCAGAAACCGCGAACGTCAGCTATTTATCATACCATCTCCTTTTCTTGATCTTGAACTGTTTTCCGCTCTCTGTCGCCTAGATATCCAGATCCTTGACGCCGGCCGCGTATTTCTCAATGTATTCCCGGCGCGGTTCGACCACATCGCCCATCAGAAGGTTGAAGATCTGGTCCGCCTCGATCGCGTCCTCCATGCGGACCTTGATCATCGTCCGGGTCTGCGGATCCATTGTGGTCTCCCAGAGCTGTTCGGCGTTCATTTCACCCAACCCCTTGTAGCGCTGGATGCGGAGCCCGTCCTGCCCGTTGGTGCGGACCGCCCGGAACAGCTCCTCGAGCGACTCCGCCGCCGTCTCCGGCGTGCGCGGCGTCGTCACCAGGAACTTCGCCCCGGCCTTGTCGAACACCTGCCGCGGCGTCAGGCCGTGCGCGGCGAGATCCCGGGTCAGCGCTTCGCAGTTCGCCGCTTCGAAGATGCTCACCACGTCGATGTGGCGGGCGAGTTCGGCGCTCCGTTCCGCCGCCGCGGCGGCCGCCGCCTGATCTCCTTCCGGAACCTCCGGCGCCGGACCGCCCAGCCGCTCCTCGGCGGCGGCGATGAAAGCGTGCTGTTCCTCGGGGGTGTAGATGTACTGTTCGGTCATCGTGCCGTCGATCTCGCGCACCGTGATGTGGCTGATCGGGCAGCGCCCGTCTTCGGTGATCGCTTCGAAGTATTCGTTCGGCTCGACGCCGCAGCGCCGGAGACCGGCCGCCGCCTGCGAGGCGCGGGTGTAGAGCTCGACCAGCGCGCTGAGCCGCTCCGGTTCGATCGGATTGCCGTCGGCATCCTTGACGGTGATGTCCTCTTCGCCGAGTTTGACCAGGTAGCGGTCGAGCTGATCCTCGGTGTCGATGTAGCGCTCCTGCTTCTTGCCCTTGGTGACCTTGAAGAGCGGCGGCTTGGCAATGTAGACGTATCCTGCCTCGATCAGCGGCTTCATCTGCCGGAAGAAGAAGGTCAGCAGCAGCGTGCGGATGTGCGAACCATCCACATCGGCATCGGTCATGATGACCACGCGGTGGTAGCGCGCCTTGGAGACGTCGAACTCTTCGCCGATGCCGCAGCCGATCGCGTAGATGAGCGACTGGATCTCCTTGTTCTCAAACACTTTGTCGGCGCGGACCTTCTCGACGTTGAGCAGTTTGCCTCGAATCGGCAGAATCGCCTGGAATCCGCTGTCGCGGCCCGATTTCGCCGAACCGCCCGCCGAGTCACCCTCGACGATGTAGAGTTCGCAGCGGGAGGGATCGCGGTTGGAGCAGTCGGCCAGTTTGCCGGGCAGCCCGAGCCCTTCGAGCGCGCCTTTTCTGCGGACGGTTTCCCGCGCCTTCTTGGCCGCTTCGCGGGCCCGCGCCGCCAGCATCGCGCTGTTGCCGATGTTCTGCGCCACCTGCGGATTCTCTTCGAGGTAGGCGCCGAGCTCCTCGTTGATGACCGATTCGACGATGCCGCGCACTTCGGAGTTGCCGAGCTTGGTCTTGGTCTGCCCTTCGAACTGCGGGTCGGGCACCTTGACGCTGATGACCGCCGACAGCCCTTCGCGCACATCCGGCCCGGAGAGCGGCGTGTCGTTCTTCATCATCGTCTTGGTATAGTTGTTGATGGTACGGGTGAGGGCGGTCTGGAATCCGGTCAGGTGCGAACCGCCCTCGACGGTGTTGATGTTGTTGGTGTAGCTGAAGATGTTCTCGGAGGTGCCGTTGAAGTACTGCATGGCCACTTCGACGTCGATGTTGTTCCGCTCGCGGTGGAAGTAGATCACGTCGGGGTGGACCAGCTCCTTGTTGTGGTTCAGCATCGCAACGAACTCCCGGATGCCGCCCTCGTAGTGGAACTTCTCGGTGCGGACCGGCTGGTCGGGCGTCTCGGCGCGCTCGTCGGTGAGCGTGATGCGGATTCCGGAGTTGAGGAACGCCAGTTCGCGCAGCCGCTTGGCGAGGATGTCCCAGACGTAGACGGTGTCGGGGAAGATGGTCCCGTCCGGCTTGAAGGTGACCCGGGTGCCGCGCTTGGTGGTCGGCCCGAGCTCGTGGAGCGGCACGGTGGTGACGCCGCGTTCGAAGCGGATCGAATAGGCCTTGCCGCCGCGGTAGACCTCGACCTCCATCCAGTCGGAGAGGGCGTTGACGCAGGAGACGCCGACGCCGTGCAGTCCGCCGGAGACCTTGTAGGAGTTGTGGTCGAACTTGCCGCCGGCGTGCAGGATGGTGAGCACCACTTCGACGGCGGGCTTGCCCTCGCCCTCGTGGATGTCCACCGGGATGCCGCGCCCGTCATCCTCGACCGTGATCGAGTTGTCGGGGTGGATGGTCACTTCGATGTGGGTCGCGAATCCGGCGAGCGCTTCGTCGATGGAGTTGTCCACCACTTCGTAGACCAGATGGTGAAGTCCGCGCTGCCCGGTGTCGCCGATGTACATCGACGGTCTGACCCGGACCGCTTCGAGCCCTTCGAGCACGGTGATTTTACTGGCGCTGTATTCGGAACTGGAACTGCTTATGTCAACGTTGTTTTCACTCATATGACCCACTGTCTCTCCAAAGGTTGTTCATGCAATGGATTAACATACACCACAACCGGGCCGAATGCAATTTTTCCGGCGGAAAAAGTGCACTTTTTGAAGAGATTTCCTTCCCCGCCGTTTCCGCGGGGAAGGAGGGGGGAGGAACCGGGTCAGTTTCCGGTGAATTCGCCGCCGGAAATCGGACCGCCGAGCACCGGATACGCCGGGATTTTCTTCAGAATTTCACACTCCGCTTCGATCGGCGGGAAGTTGCCGTTTTCGTCGCGCAGGAGGATCTTCGCCTTCTCGCCGGGCGTGAACTTCTCCGGCGCGGTGATTTCGAGTTTCAGCAGCAGCCGGGAGAAGGGCGGCACGGTGCCGGTGAGCCGGTCCGGAACCGCCTTCCAGCCGGCCGGCACGGAGACCGTCATGGAGGCGGGCAGCTCCCGGCCGAAGGGGTTCGCCAGCGTCACCACCGCCTCCTGCGGCCGCCCGTTCGGGAAGCAGTAGAGC
>NZ_DBEXAY010000081.1:0-5167 GCF_048170485.1 Victivallis sp.
TTTCAATCATGGTGAAACATTTGGAATTCATAGAGATACCTCCTTTATTTGATGACATTCATATCCATGATCGCAAGAAAGATCGAAAGCACCACGAGCAGCACGACCCCGGCCAGCACAAGGATGATTCCGGGTTCGAGGAAGGCGAGCAGCCGCTTGACCCGCACCCGGATATCCTCCTCCGACTCCTCGGCGATGCGCTCGAGCATTTCGCCGATCTCGCCGGATTCCTCGGCGATCTTCAGCATCGCGATGCTCCCCGGCGGCATATACGGGCTCGCGCCGAGAATGGCCGACAGCCGGCTGCCGCCGCGCAGGCGGTCCTCCACCGCCGCGAAACTGTCGCGGATCAGGTCGTTTTCGATCACCTTGCGTGAAATGCGCACTGCCGGGAGCAATTGCACGTGGTTTTTGACCATGATCGAGAGCGTGCGCAGGAAACGACCGGTCTGGATAGCCGTGATGATTCCGCCGAGCAGCGGCAACCGCAGCAGCAGCCGGTCCTTCGCGGTTTTCAGCCGCCCCGGCCGCCGGCTTTTCCGGTACAGGAGCACAAGCCCGAAAATCAGCAGCGGCCAGATCCACCAGACCGACTGCATGAAGTTGCCGACTCCGAGCATCGTGCGGGTCAGGAACGGCATTTCACGCCCGAGCTCCTCGAAAATTTTTGCAAAGCGCGGAATGAACACCGTGAAAAGCAGCACGATCACCAGCAGCGTCACCGAAACAACGATCGACGGATAGATGGAACTGGTGAGCACAAATTCGCGGAACTCCTTGCTCTCTTTCAGGAAACGGCGCAGCTCGCGCGTGACCTCCGGCAGGCAGCCGGACTCCTCGCCGGTTTCGATCAGTCCCGAAAAGAGCGGCGGGAAACACTCCGGCATCTCGCGTGTGAGCTGCGAAAACTTTTTGCCTTCGTGAAGGCCGCGCCGCAGCCGCTGCACGACATTGCGCTCCTCCTCGCGGCCGCCTTCCTCCAGCACCGCGAGGCCGTGTTCCAGCGGAATCCCCGCCGCCAGCAGCGGGGAAAGGCGGCTCGTAAATATGTAGACGTCGAAGCGCGGCGCGCGCCGCAGCCGGAAACGCCCGGCTTTCCCTGCCGACTCCCCGAGGGCGCGGACCACGATCAGCCCCTGCCGCCGCAGCCGGCGGCGCGCCGCGGCATCGTCAGGGGCATCGACCGCGACCTCTTTCCGGGCTCCCCCGGCGGTCAGGACGGCATAACGCAGTTTCGGCATCGCACTACACCCCCGCCGCGATGCGGAGCAGTTCCGCCTCGGTTGTAATTCCCTGTTCCACCTTGCTTTGTCCGTCCTCCAGCAGCGGGATCATGCCGTTGCGGCGCGCGATCTCGTTGATTTCGCCGCTCGGACGCTTCGCGACGATCGCGCCGCGCAGCTCGTCGTCGATCCGCAGCAGTTCGTAGATGCCGGTCCGCCCCCGGTAGCCGCTGCCGCCGCAGTTGCGGCAGCGCCCGGCCGGCCCGCTTCCGGCGCCGCGGCAGTGCGGGCAGACCCGCCGCACCAGCCGCTGCGAAAGCACGCCGAAGAGCGCCGATGCGACGAGGAATCCCTCGACTCCCATATCCGACAGCCGCGTGATCGCGCCGACCGCGTCGTTCGTGTGCAGCGTCGAAAGCACGAGGTGCCCGGTCAGCGCCGCATTGATCGCGATATCGGCGGTTTCACGGTCGCGGATTTCGCCGACCAGGATCACATCCGGGTCCTGCCGCACGATGTGGCGCAGCCCGGAAGCGAACGAGAGCCCGATCTTCGGATTCACCTGCATCTGGCTCAGGCCGGGAAGCTGGTATTCGACCGGGTCTTCGACCGTGATGATCTTGCGTTTGCGGTCGTTCAGCTGCTGCATCACGCTGTAAAGCGTGGTGGTCTTGCCGGAACCGGTCGGCCCGACCACGAGGAGGATGCCGTGCGGAATCGAGATCAGCTCCTCGAACTTTCCGAGCAGCGTTTCATTCATGCCGAGCTCGCGCAGGTCGAACTTCATCGCATCCTTGCGCAGCAGGCGCATCACGATGCTCTCGCCGTTCATGATCGGAATCGTGCTGATGCGGATGTCGATCTCGCGGCGCCCGATCTGGAAATTCGTGCGCCCGTCCTGCGGCAGGCGGCTTTCGGCGATGTTCAGCGCGCCGATCAGCTTGATGCGCGACGCGATCGCGGGGTAGTCCGACAGCGGCAGACTCAGGTACTCATGCAGCACGCCGTCGATGCGGAAACGGATCACCAGCTGCGTCTCCTCCGGCTCCACATGGATGTCGCTCGCATTGCGTTCGAGCGCCTGCGACAGCATTTCGTTCACGAGCCGGACGATCTTCGCTTCCCCGGCCAGCTGCCGGAGCTTGTGTTCGTCGTCGCCGGAAAAGTGCCGCTCCTCTTCCTCCTCCGCCTCCTGATAGACCTTCGCGGTCATCCGCTCGATCAGGCTGCGGCGGGCGAGCTTGAAGGTGACCTGCCGGCCGAAAAATGCGTTGAGCTCATACGCCTGACGCTCCCACTCGTAGGGCGATGCGGAGAGCAGTTCGAACGTTTTGTCGTCCCAGCGGTACGGCAGAAGTTCCTGATTGACAAGGTATTCCTCGCTGATGCCGTCGAACCGCTCCGGCTGCCGGAAGTTCTCTTCGTCGAACGGCTCCACGCCCAGAACTCTGCTGTAGATCGCCAGCAGGTCGTTTTCGCTGACCGCGCCGCGTTCCGCGAGCGCCCGGTCGGCATCGGCGGGGGCCATGCCCTCCGCCAACAGTTCGCCGTACTCCGGACAGCGTTCCTGAATGGCCCGTTTCAGTTCCTCTATTCGATGAACCATGACTCCACCAGCCCCTTGTTCTGATCGATCTTGCGCTTCCGCTGCCCGGCGGGCACGTGGAAATCGATCAGCGCATCGACCGCCTGTTCATACCGCTTGACGAGTTCCTCGAGATGCGAGTCCTCGCTGACGATATAACCCGTGATCAGGATCATCATTTCGGTGCGGTCGGTCGAGATGTCGGTGTCGCCGAACAGTCTGCGCAGGAACGGGATTCCGCCGAGACCCGGCAGCGTCGAGAGGTTGTCGGTGCTCTTCTCCCTGATGATGCCGCCGCAGATGATGGTCTGCCCGTCGCGCAGCGACATCGCGGTTTCGATGATCTGCTCCTTGATCACCGGAGAATCGATGTCGGAGACCGTATTCGAATCCGCCTCCGAAACCGTCTGCGCGAGCTTGATCGCGATCCGGCCGCCGCGCGTGACCTTCGGCGTGATTTTCAGAATCACGCCCGTGTCCTGATACTGGATGTTGCGGACGAGGTTCGTCGAGGCGTCGGTGTTGTTCGTAATGATCGACTGCGTATTCGTGATCTCCGAATTCACGATCGGCACCTTGCTGCCGACGCTGATCTTCGCTTCGTTGTTCGATGCGATCAGCACCTGCGGACTCGAAATGACCTTCACGTTGGTCTTGCCGGCCAGCGCGTTGATGTAACCGAATTTCTGATTCGGGTTCTTCGGATTGTAAACCCAGAACTTCCCGCCGCTCTGGGAGTCCTGGCCGCTGCCGGGCGCGAGTCCGGAGAAATTCGTGCCGCCCTGCGTCGTGACGTTCCCGGTACCGCCCTTCATCATGAACTCCACGCCGAACTTGACCGAATCGTTCAGCGAAACATCCACCACCAGCACCTGAAACAGCACCTGCGGCGGAATCGTGTCGATCTTGCCGAGCAGCGCCTTGATCATCGTATAGGTGCGCGGCTTCGTGCGAATGATGAGCCGGTTGTTCACCGCGTCCGCGAACACCTTGACCGGAACCTCGAAGAGATTGGCCGGCCCCTCTTCTTTGGAGCCGGTTTTCGCGGCGGATTTCACGGAGCCGGACTGCGTCGTCGTTTTGGACGTGGAGGCCTGGGACGACGACGACGAAAAGAGTTCGCCGCTCCCGCTTGACGATGAACCGCCCGAACTGCCGGTCGAAGCCGTCAGCGTTTCCCCCTCGACCGGAAACATCACCGCCAGCGCCTTGACCAGCTCCTCGGCGTTGCCGTTCAGGATGTTGTAGATGAACATCCGCTCCTGGTCGCCCGTCTCCGACTGGTCGAGGATGTTGATCCAGCGGCCCAGCTCTTCGAGCGCCTCGTAGTTCGCGGCCGAGGCGACGATGATCTGCAGCCGCTCCACGGTCGTAAGCTGAATCTCCTCCGGGCGCGGCTTGTCGCTGTTCAGCGCGACCGGAAAACCGAGCACCGGCAGCACGTCAGCCGCCTCTTTCGCCAGGCGCGAAGCATCAATGTTCCGGCACGGAATCACCATCTTCGCCCACCCCTGCCGCAACGGGCGGTCCAGCTGCGCGACGATCTGCCGCACCTTGCGCAGATTCTCCTTCGTATCGACCACCAGCAGCAAAGTGCGCTCCTCAAGCTCCACCGGCTTCAGCCCCGGCGAAAGGAACTGCCCGATCTGCGAAGCGGTCTCCTTGGCCCCGATGTTCTTCAGCCGGAACAGCGCGACTTCCGCATCGGAACTCACGCCGTCCCCCGCCGCTGCCTGTGCGATCGCTTCCACCGGGCGGAAATGGATCATGTTGTCCTGCCTTGTCAGGTAGATGTTCGACGTTTGCATCACCTGCCGGAGCAGCTCCCAGAGCTGCCGGCGCGTCAGCTCATCCTTCAAAGAGAGCGTCACCGTGCCGTTCAGTTTGCCGTCGAGCAGGTAGTTGAATCTCAGCAGTTCCGCAAAGACCGGAATGACGTCTGCAACCGCTGCGCCGTTGAAGTCGAATTCCGCCTTGATTTTCTCCCGGCCGTCGAAACGCTCCTCCGGCGGCGTGCCAGGAGACTCCTCCGCTTTTTCACGGTCCGTATAAATGGGATAGGGATTCTCCGGCTTTTTCCGGTCCGACAAGGCGGACGGTTCCTCCGTCAGCAGTTCGTGTTCGATCGAACGCTGTTCCGAAACCGGCTTGCCGTCCGCGTTTCTGAACCACTCTTTCCGCCGTTTTTCAGCTTCCCGCTTCTCCTGCTCCTGTTTGGAAGGATCTCTCTTGGAAGTCGCGCATCCCCAGAACAATGGGCCGACCAACGCGGTGCACAACAGCAGACAAACTGCATTCCTGAATCCGCTCAAGGCTTCTTCTCCTGTGTCTTATGTAAAAGCAATACTGTCTTTTCACT
>NZ_DBEXAY010000082.1:0-47417 GCF_048170485.1 Victivallis sp.
GAAGTTTTATCTCCTCCGGAGTCAGCTCCTCTTTCTTACGCTTTTTTTGTTCGATCCCCTCCAGTTCCTCATATTCTTCGTTGGTAAAACCCTGCTTGTTCAAGTCAATATCGCCAGACTTCTGCATCGCCTTGGTGCTGCCGATGATCTTTTTCAAATTGTTGAACTCGGTCAGGTCCCCTCCATCGAGCTTCATGAGTAAGTCGTTGTTGTAGAGATAACCGTCTTCAAAACCGTTACGAACCACACGCTCAACGTAGACTCTCTTCAACTGCTCCAGCATCTGATTGGCATTATAGGGACGCATCTGCGTCCCGTCAACCGAAATAACCGGACAGAAGTTCAGAAATTCCCCCATGATCCGATGACCGTCTTCACCTGTCTTACCCGCCTTCGCAGAAACTTTCGCTGTTTCAGCAATAACTTTCAAGGTTCGGTCAGGAGCAAAATCAAAGACAAAACATTCTGTCTTCATCCGACCATTGATTGTGGCAGGAGTCTGGACTCGGAAAATTGTCTGCATGTAATTGGCAGCAGAAGTATTGAATGAACCAGCCAGCATAAACACTGCTGTCCACGCCGGAACGGAAACCCCGGTGGTCAGTCTGCCGCAGGACAGGGTAATCGTATAGGTTTCATCCGGGTCTTCTCCAATCGCCTTATGAACCATCTGAAGCGCATCTTCGCTTTTGACATCTTCATCGCCATCACCTGCGACATTGACGATCTCAAACTGACTGAAAACCGGATGCTGCTGCAACATGGTACTCAGCGCACGCGCAGATTTCACTCCGGGAATCATCCAGAGAGAATGACGGAAGTTTCTGCGATATTCTTCCGTTGAATATGGGTAGTTGCTGCTTTCATCCGTTTTACAAATCAGATCGAGAAACGATCTGACATCTTGCTGGTGAATAAAGACTCCGTTTTCATCAACTCTGAAGAACTCGTGGAAGTTAAAAGCCAACTCTTCGTCCTGGTATTTACCAAGCATCTTCCCGAGGTCAAAGGTAAAGATATTCAAATGAGGCAGGGAAGCGTAGGGGTTTGGGTCACCTTTATGAAGGATGTCCCAGTCCCGTTTGGCCTTTTGCTCCATGACATAATCCCACGTGTAAATAGCATCACCGGTATGTTCATCAAGCAGATTAAAAGGCGTCCCGGAGAGTTGCAATATCTTAGTATTATCTTTTTCCAGTTCTTTAAGAACGCTCTTACCGAGTTCCGTCTGCGTTCCCTCATGAGCCTCGTCTATAATGACCAGATCCCAGTTGACACCGAAAATCTCATCATTTTTATCAAACTTCCCTCCGACCAGTTCCGACCCTCTCAAATCCTGTAGTGATGCAAAATAAACGTAATGGCCGGCCCTTTGTTGTACCAGACGTTCTACATAGTCAAAGGTATTACCCTTGTTTTTTGAACCATAGAAAAAGTCATCGCGATCATAAAAGATCTTCTTGAAATCGTCAAACCAGCCATCGTTTACCACTGGACGGTGGGTTAAAATCAATGTCCGGACAAAGTTCATGTCCTTAACTACCTGAAGTGCAGATAAGGTTTTCCCGAAACGCATTTTAGCGTTCCAGAGCATCCGGTTGCTTTTCTTGAACTGCTTCTCAGTCTTTGCGATCGCTTCCTTCTGTTCCGGTCGGAACACAATCGGAGATTGTCCTTGAGTTATTTCAGATGCGTTAAGGGATCTGCGTCCCTGCTTGACTGCGGTAATGGCTTTCTTCACCGTTTCCAAATCGGTGATATACCACTCATCTGCTTTTGCTTCGGTGTTGAAGACCTTCTTCTTTATACCGGAACGTTCTAAAACCTCATGTACATCATGGTCCAAAAACGCTTTAATTCTCTTCTCAGAGAAATATAATGTCGATTCTGTATAGAGAAGATCGTAGGCGATCCCGGCTGTCTGGGTGTATTCATTGATACGTTTCTTGGCAGCCTGATTCAGAATATTGCTGTTGGGAGCCGGTTGCAGGGAGGAGGCCTCCTCATAGTTGACCGAGGCCTTGCCTATTTTCAGACACCCTTCGTGAGCGGGATCATTAATACGCATCACATAAATCAGGGTTGGTTCAAAAGAGGATACGTACTTCATGATCGCCTACCTCCTGTAAGACTTATATATTCAATCTTTTTCCCTGCGGACCAATCTTTAATCAGAGAATAAACTCCATTATGTCGTGTGTTATTACCGCTGATACAACCAGGACACTGTGTGATCGTTGTTTCACCAAATAGGTTGATTGATTCTTCATCATGGCAGCTGCCGGGTACAACACCTTTCAACCCATCCATCTGCCAGATGTTCCATGAGACAATATAAGCAATATACCTGATGGATTTCTCCTGGGGCATCCTGCTGAACTTCAAATAATAGTTTTCAAGGAACGTATAAAGCATGGCCTCTCGTGCCAACAGCAAACTGTCTCCCTGCCATTCATAACCGTAGATGCTTTTATAAGCAGCCTGCGCGGCCTTAAGCCATTCACCAGATTGATCAACATTTTCATTTATCACCCGCAACTTGCGGTCGAGCAGACCAATTCTGCTCTCAACTGGAATAAACTCTCCTGTGGTAGTATCGTATCGGCTGGTAATATAAGGAGCTTCACCACAGGTGATTTCCATTCGATTGGCACGGACATAATCTTTCCAGGTCTTGCCTTCGGGAAATGTTATTCTGGTCTTAACTGTTTCCCATGTTTCACCATGTTCAATATTAAACACATTTTCCCGGTTGAACCAGGCTGTATCAATCAGATTGTTTTGAACGTTGCAAATCCATGATGGGGTAAACACTTCTGCCATATCTCGGATACGCGACAACTGTAACTCTTTGTCCTTTTTGACCCGGGGACGAATCACCTGACCGTATTCCCCCGTAATCAAAGACGGTATAATTGGAGCATAATAATTATATGCTTCACCTAGTTCTGCATAGTTGTCAGTTGCCCAAAATATATTTTCTCCTGTAGTATGGTCGCGTAATAATGTTGCCAATACCTCAGGATATTTTTCTCGAAGGTCGTTTTCTGAAATATCAACGATCCTCGTTCTTAGTTGATGTTTTTGTAAGGTCATATTCCTCTCTGACTATCGTCATAATTGCCCTGGATAAAATAGCATAAACGCTTGCTAAGTCAAGAAGTTTCCTCTTAAATTGAACTGCCGAAGTTTAACGAAAGAGTTCTTTTGGCCGTTGGGGCTTGGGAAGAAGGACGGCAAAGCATATACTGCTCTTCTCTAGTTCCCGTCGGCGAGTTCGGAGGGCTGCTGCTGGCGGCGGAATCTGGCCGGGGATTTCTGCTGCAGCCGGCGGAACACCCGGCTGAAATAATAACGGTCCGCAAAGCCGGTCAATTCCGCGATCTCCTCGATGCTCTTCGTGGTGTAGAGCAGGTACCGGCAGGCCGCTTCAATGCGGATTCTTCGGCTGAACTGCTGCGGACTTTCTCCCGTGTCTCGCAGAAAATGGCGCAGAAATGTCCTCAGATCCACTCCACATGCCCGGGCCAGCTCCGGATTCGAACGGGGCGTGGAGAGGTCGCGGCGGATCAGGGTCATCGCCTGCCGGGTCATCGGGCTGCGGCGCGTCTGTTCGGTCATCACCTCCCGCGGCAGCTGCAGCAGCGCTTCGCCGAGAATCGCTCCGGCCGCGGTCTCCCGGCGGAACCGGTTCTTTTCGCCGCTCTTTTCCAGCGCTTCCCACTCCCGCCAGAGCTGTTTCCAGTGCGGGCGGATGGGGGTGGTCAGAATGCCGCAGTCCGCCGGAAAGTGATTGTCCGGCACGCTGAAGTGGATGTAAAACTGCTCAAACGGTTCGCACGCAAAGGTCGAGAAGCGAAAGTAGCCCGGAATGATGTACACCTGATCGCTCTTCAGCTCCAGCTCCGCTCCGCCAACCCGCAGCCAGCCGCCCGGGGTGACGTTCCAGTAACAGCGCCAGAACGGCGTGTTGAGGTTGTCCTGGAGCCACGGGTAGATCTTTTTCTGGTGTCCGGTCAGGTGGATGATCGGGTAGGAACTTGAATCGTATTCCATAGAAAATTCGTCTCGATTGTCGCAAATAGACACATGATTTGTTTTAATATCCATATTTTTTTCCTTTTTGTCAAGTATATTCCTCAAGAAAAACAAGAGGAAGGGGGGATGTATGTCGTTTTCCGATACAAGAAAGTGGAATGCATTCTGGATCGGCTCCGGCGAGACGCTCCATGACTGGCGGGGCGAGGTGCTTCCGGCGCCGTATTTCCGGCAGGAGTTCGATTTCCGGGGCGGTAAGGAGTGCCGGCTCTATCTCTGCGGACTCGGTTATCACGAGCTCCGGCTCAACGGAAAGAAGGTCGGGGACTGCGAACTTGCCCCCGCGCCGACCAACTACGATGCGCACGCAGGATATCTGGTCTACGACGTTTCCTCCTTGCTCAAACCCGGCCGCAACGCCGTCGGTGTGGTTCTCGGCAACGGTCTCTACAACTGCCACACTGCCGAGGCGTGGCACTTTGACAAGGCGACCTGGCGCGACTACCCCAAACTGCTGCTGGAGCTGGTCGTCGACGGCGAAACCATCCTCTCCAGCGACGACTGCTGGCGGGTGAGCTCCTCGGGGCCGGTCACATACGACGGACTTCGCAACGGGGAGCATTACGACGCCCGGCTGGAGTTCCCCGGCTGGGATGCCCCCGGCTTTGACGATTCGGCCTGGCGCAGAGCGGCGATCGTTCCCGGGCCCGGCGGCCTGCTCTTCGAACAGACCGCGCCGCCCTGCCGGGTCTGTGAACTCTTCCCGATGCGCCGCCTCGAGTGCGGCACCTGGGACGCCGGGCAGAACATCGCCGGACGCGCCGAACTGGTCGTCCGGGGGACGCGCGGGAGTACGGTGAAGATCCAGTACGGCGACGTGCTCAACCCCGACGGTTCGCTTTATTGGGATGACATCGCCCGTTTCGTCCAGAGCGGCGACTTCCAGACCGAACGCTACACCTTGAAAGGGGAAGGGGTGGAGAGCTGGCATTCCCGCTTCACCTATCACGGATTCCGCTATGCCGTCGTGGAAATTTCCGGCGAGGCGGAGATTCTCTCGCTCACCGCGCAGGCGATCCACAGCGACCTGCGCGAAATCGGCGGATTCACCTGTTCCCATCCGGATATGAACGCGCTGGAACACTGCACGCGCTGGTCGTTCCTCAACAACTTCGTCGGGATCCCGACCGACTGCCCGCACCGGGAGAAGAACGGCTGGACCAACGACACCCAGCTCGCCTCCGACACCGGGCTCTTCCACTTCGATCTGGCCGAATCCTACCGCGAGTGGCTCGGTACCCTGCGCGACTGCCAGCGCCCGAACGGGCAGCTGCCCGGCATCGCCCCCACCTCCGGCTGGGGGTACAACTGGGGGAGCGGAACGATGTTCGACACCATTCTCATGGGGATTCCGCGCCGCGTCTACCTCTACCGCGGCGACAGTTCGCTCATGCGCGAGAACTACGACGCCTTCAAGCGCAACGTCGAATTTTCCGCAAGCATGGCGAAGGGGGGAATCCTGAAGTTCGGGCTGGGCGACTGGTGCCACTACGATCCCTCCCGCGCGGTGGCGCCGGAGCTGGTGACCACCGGCTGGTACTATTATGACCTCTGCATCCTCGCCGATGCGGCGGAGCTCTTCGGATTCCGCGAGGATGCCGCCCGTTACCGGGAGCGTGCCGCCGGCGTGGCGGAGGCGTTCCGCCGCGCCTTCTCCAACAGGAACGGCTCCTATGCGAACGACGAAAAGACGGCGCTGGCCGTCGCCGTCGGGATGGGGCTCTGTTCGGGCGAGGAGGCGGAGAAAACCGCCGCTCTGCTGAACCGGAAGATGGAGGAGGCGCATTACATCGCCGACTTCGGGATCGTCGGTGCGAAATTTGTCCCGCGGGTGCTGGCCGAACACGGATATGCCGAGTCGGCCTTCCGGATCTTTACGCAGGATCAGTTCCCCGGCTGGTGCCGTTGGGTGCGGAACGGTGAGACCACGCTGCTGGAGGATTTCGCGGGCAATTTCTCGCACTGCCACATCATGTACGGCGATCTCTCCGCCTGGATGATGCAGTATGCCGCCGGGCTGGAGCCGGATTGGAACCGCCCCGGATTCCGCGAAGTGGTGTTGAAGCCATGCGCCATTTCCTCGCTGAACTCGATGTCCGCCTGGTACGACAGCGTCTACGGACGCATTTCGATCGAGTGGGAGCGCACGCGGGAGGGAGTCGTTTATTCCGCCCGGATTCCCGACGGCGTTCCCGGTATTCTGCAACTGCCCGGAGAGAACGGGATCAGCTTTACCAATGCAATTCAAACCGTATGGAAAGGAGAGGCTCGATGAACAGAACCGAACGGATGTATGAGGATGCCTGCGCGATTTACGCCGAACACGGCGTCGATGTGGAAGAGGCGGTGCGCCGGATGAACGCCTGCGTGATCGGAATTCACGCCTGGCAGGGCGACGATGTCACCGGATTTGAAAACACCGGTCACGCGCTGACCGGCGGCTGTCAGGTGACCGGAAACTATCCGGGGCGGGCCCGGACGGCGGAGGAGTTGCGGCAGGATCTGGATGAGGCGTTCACGATGATTCCCGGCCCGTTCAAGGTGGTGCTGCAGGGGCACGAGGTGGACTGTGTGACGCCGGGGTGCGACCGGGACTCCTTCACGGTGGAGAATTTCTCCGGCTGGCGCGACTGGGCGGTTGAGCGGAAGATCGGGCTGGACATTGCGCCGGCGTTCTATTCGCACCCGAAGCTGGATATGGGGCTGTCGCTCTCCCACCCGGATCCGGAGATCCGCGCCTTCTGGATCCGGCACGGACAGGCGTGCCGCAGGATCGGCGAGGCGTTCGCCCGGGCGACCGGCGTGCGTTCGGTCTGCAACTTCTGGGCTCCGGACGGCTTCAAGGACACCCCGGCGGACCGGCTCGCTCCGCGCCGTCGCCTGATGGAGAGTCTCGATGCGATCTTCGCCGATCCGGTCGATGAAGCGCTGGTGCTCGACGCGGTGGAGTCGAAGCTTTTCGGCATCGGCACCGAGAGTTGCACCGTCGGTTCGCACGACTTCTACCTCACCTACGCGGCGCGGCACAACAAGGCGATCTGCCTGGATATGGGCCACTTTCACCCGACCGAGTCGATCGCCGACAAACTCTCGGCGATTCTGGTGCAGCAGGGGCGGATTCTGCTGCACGTCAGCCGCGGCGTCCGCTGGGACAGTGACCATGTGATCGTGCTGAACGACGACCTCCTTTCGCTCGGCCGCGAGATCGCCGCCTGCGGCACCGACCGGATTGAGATCGGGCTGGATTACTTCGACGCCACCATCAACCGGGTCGGAGCGTGGGTGATCGGGGCGCACAACATGCGCAAGGCGCTGCTGCGCGGCTTTCTGGAGCCGACGGCGGAGATTTGCGCCGCGGAATCCCGGCGCGACCTCACCGCCCGGCTGGCGCTTCAGGAGGAGGCGAAGAGCCTGCCGTGGGGTGCGGTCTGGGCGCACTGCCTCGAAGAGTGGGGCATTCCGGCCGTCGGCGGGGTGCTCGACCGGATTTCGGATTACGAAAAGAAGGTGCAGTTCCGCCGCGGCTGACCGCCGAAATTCCGCCTGCTTCCGTCGGCTCGTGCTGCCGGAAGCGTTTTTCTGCCCGGATTCCCTGTACGGTGGAGCGGGGGCGACGGAACTTGCCGCGAACTCCTACTCAAACGTGACGACGGAGGGCAGCCAGAAGAGTTTGTCGGCGTCGGCAGAGTAGAATTCATCCCGGCGGAGCAGCGGAATGATGTCGACGTGCGCATCCAGATAGAGCACGTTCGCCGCATTGGTGTGGACGAAGAAAAGACTGCTCCAGTCGTTCTCGTACCCGTGCGAGCCGGGCGCAAGCCAGGCTGCCCAGTTGCTGAACTTCCGGTTGAACGCCTCCGAATATTTCGCCCGCAGGTTGTCGGCGAGAAACAGCAGGGTCGAACTTCTGGCGATGGAGGAGAGTTTCACCGCCCGGTTCTGGCTGGAGCCGGCGGGCTGGGCCGGATCGGCCAGCAGACCGAGCCCCCAGGAGTTGTGGCCGTAACCGAACCGCTCCGGCGAGGAGGGGCAGACGCCGACTTTCAATTCCGACGCCTGCTGAAACAGCCTCTGCCCGTACCCGACGGCGGGAAGCGCGCAGCCGAGATACTTCCGCAACGCCGCCAGCCAGGTGGCGTCGGCTTCGCCCATATTCAGCGGATTCACCGGTGCCGTCGCCCCCGGAACGATGTAGCCGTCGTAATCGCCGGTGTAGAGATTTCCCGCCTGACCGAGCTGTTTGAGATTGCCGGTGCAGGCGATGGCGTGCGCCTTTTCCCGTGCCCGGTTCAACGCCGGCAACAGCAGTCCGGCCAGAATGGCGATGATCGCGATGACGATCAAGAGTTCGACTAAAGAGAAAAGTCTCCGGTTCATTTGTATGGTATTTGCAGTTGATTGATTCTGAACGGTTTGTTGTTAAACAATCAATATAGCTCCATCTGGAGAAAATGTCAAAAAAACAGCGGAAATCCGGCAGGAAACGGTGGAGGACAGGACAGGAAAAGAAGAAAATCCACCCGGCGCATGGCTCGAGTGGATTTTCTGTTTCAGCGAAAGTAAAGCCGCAGTTTAACTGACGGCGGCCCGCCTTTTCGCGGTTCAGTAGCGGTAGTTTTCCGGCTTGTAGGGCCCTTCCACCGGAACGCCGATGTAGTCGGCCTGCTCCTGGGTGAGGGTGGTGAGCTTCGCGCCGAGTTTGGCGAGATGGAGGCGCGCCACCTCTTCGTCAAGCTTCTTGGCGATCAGATAGACGCCGACTTTCCGGTCCGGATTGCGGGCGATGTCGATCTGCGCAAGCGTCTGGTTGGTGAAGCTGCTCGACATCACGAACGACGGATGCCCCGTCGCACAGCCGAGGTTGACCAGCCGCCCTTCCGCCAGCAGGTAGATCGAATGACCGTCGGGGAAGGTGAACCGGCTCACCGGGCAGGAGCTGCCCTTGATCTCCAGCTTGCGGATTCCGGGATAACGCTCCAGCTCGGCGACTTCAATCTCGTCGTCGAAGTGGCCGATGTTGCAGACGATCGCCTGATCCTTCATCTTCGCCATATGTTCGGCGGTGATGATCCGGCAGTTGCCGGTGGTGGTGACGTAAAGATCCGCTTCGGGCAGGGCGTCCTCAACCGTGCACACCCGGAAGCCCGCCATGCACGCCTGCAGTGCGCAGATCGGGTCGACTTCGCTGACCAGCACCCGCGCCCGTTCGTTGCGCAGCGCTTCCGCACACCCCTTGCCGACGTCGCCGTATCCGCAGACCATCACCGTCTTGCCGGAGAGCAGAACGTCCAGCGCGCGCTTGATGCCGTCGGTCAGGCTGTGGCGGCAGCCGTAGATGTTGTCGAATTTGCTCTTGGTGACCGAGTCGTTGACGTTGACCGCCTGGAAAAGCAGTTCCCCGCGGCTCTCCATTTGAATCAGCCGGTGCACTCCTGTCGTGGTCTCCTCGGAGACGCCGCGCACCGCCGCCGCCACCTTGTGCCAGTGCTGCGGATCCTCCGCCAGCACACGCCGGAGCAGCGCATTGATGATCTGGAGCTCCTGCACGTCGGTCGGCACATCCAGAATCGAAGGATCGTTCTCCGCCGCCACGCCGCGATGGATCAGCAACGTCGCGTCGCCGCCGTCGTCGACGATCTGGTCCGGACCGGAGTTGTCCGGCCAGGTCATCGCCCGGTAGGTGCACTCCCAGTACTCCTCGAGGCTCTCACCCTTCCAGGCGAAGACCGGAACGCCGCCGGCCGCGATGGCCGCCGCCGCGTGATCCTGCGTCGAAAAGATGTTGCAGCTGGCCCAGCGCACGTCCGCGCCGAGCGCCTTCAGCGTCTCGATCAGCACTGCCGTCTGGATGGTCATGTGCAGACTGCCCATGATCTTCACCCCTTTGAGCGGCTGTTCCGGGCCGTACTTGGCGCGGGTCGCCATCAGCCCCGGCATCTCCTGTTCGGCGATCTCGATCTCCTTGCGGCCGAAATCGGCCAGATTGATATCCCTGATCTGGTATTCCATTGAAACTTCACTCCCGAATTATTTGGCGATTTTGCCTTTGATCTCATTCCATGCCGGCTCCGGCAGTTCGGAGCCCACCACCTTGACCACCTCCGACGAGATGAGCGAGCCGTACCAGGCCGCCTCCATGAGCGGCCGCTCCCGGAGCACCCCGTAGAGAAATCCCGCCGCCCAGAGGTCGCCAGCCGCGGTGGTGTCCACCGGCTCCTCCACCAGCTGCGCCGGCACCTTCGCGGTTTCATTGCCGCGCCGGATCAGCGCTCCCCGCCGGCCCAGCTTGATCGCGGCGATGTCGCACCACGAGGCGAGGCGGTCCAGCTGTTCCTCGGTCGTCAATCCGTCGAAGAGGGCGGCGGCCTCCTCCTCGTTGGCGAGCACGATATCCACATAGTTGCGCAGAATATCCGGCAGATCTTCGCGGAAGTCGCGGACCACCTCGAAACTCGCCAGATCCAGCCCGATCCGGCAGCCTGCCGCTTTCGCGCGCCGCATCACCGTCGGCAGCACCGCCGAATAGAACATATATCCTTCGATGTACACCCAGTCGTATGCGGAGAAATCGACCTTCTCCGCTTCGTCAATCCGCAGCAGCAGCGACGCCGCGAGGCTGGAGCGCATCGTGCGCTCCGCATCCGGCGTGATGAGCGAAAGACAGGTGCCGGTCGGCGCTTCGCCGGTGGTGACGAACTCCGCGTCGGAGCCGCCCAGCTCCCGGAACCGCGCCCGGTAGAAGTCGCCGTTGACGTCATCGCCGAGCTTGCCGAACATCGCGACGTCGAGCCCGAGACGGGCCAGCGCGAACACCGTGTTTCCGGCTGAACCGCCCGGCACCCGCCGCGGATTGCCCGGCAGCCGGTCGAGAACCGACTGCTGAAAGTCGGCATCCACCATCAGCATGCCGCCCTTTTCGCCCGGGATCGTTTTGAGAAACGGCTCTTCCACCCGGACTAGAATGTCCAGGAGCGGAGAACCGACGCCCAGCAGTGCCGGGCCTCGTTTGCCGCGCGTCATCTTCACTTCCGCTGGAACTTTTCCGCCGCGGCCTTCAAATCCGCGGTGCGGTCGGTCTGCTCCCACGGGAACTGCGCCCGGCCGAAGTGGCCGTAGGCGGCGGTGTCCTGATAGCACCAGCCCTGGCCCGGATGTTTGAGGCCGAGCTGACGCACGATCTCCGCCGGCTTCAGCGAGAACACCTCGCGGATCACCTTCTCAAGGTCGCCGTCATCGGCCAGAACGCCGGTGCCGTAGGTGTCGACGTTGATGCTCAGCGGTTCCGCCACGCCGATCGCGTAGGCAACCTGCACTTCGCATTTGTCGGCCAGCCCCGCCGCGACGATGTTCTTGGCGATGTAGCGGCACATGTAGGCCGCGGAACGGTCCACCTTCGACGGATCTTTGCCGGAGAAGGCGCCGCCGCCGTGACTGCCGACGCCGCCGTAGGTGTCGACGATGATCTTGCGGCCGGTCAGACCGGTGTCGCCGTGGGGGCCGCCCACTTCAAAGCGTCCGGTCGGGTTGACGTAGTAGCGGATCTCGCCGTTAAGCAGTTCGGCGGGGATCACCCGCTTGACCACTTCGCGCACGAGCGCCTCGAGCCACTCCTCCGGCATATCCGGGGTGTGCTGATGGGAGACCACGATCGTCTCCACCGCCTTCGGCTTGCCGCCGACGTAGCGGATCGACACCTGGCTCTTGGAGTCCGGGCGCAGATAGCGGTATTTCACCGGGTCGCTCTTGCGGAGACGCGCCAGCTCTTCGACGATCTTGTGGGCGTAGTAGATGGTCGCCGGCATCATATCCGGCGTTTCGTTGCTGGCGTAGCCGAACATCATGCCCTGGTCGCCGGCGCCCTGTTCGGTGAAGCGGCCCATCCCCTCGGTCACGCCCTGCGAGATGTCCGGGGACTGCCGGTGGATGCAGATCATCACCTTCGCATCGTCGGCGCAGAAGCCCACCGCGGGGTCGTTGTAGCCGATCTTGCGGATTGCATTCAGCGCGACATCCTGCCAGTTCACTTTGGCCTTGGTGGTGATTTCGCCCGAGATCACCACGAGATTGGTGGTGGTCAGCGTTTCACAAGCGACGCGGCTCTCCGGATCCTGCGCCAGGCAGGCGTCGAGGATTGCGTCGGAAATCTGGTCGCACACTTTATCGGGATGCCCCTCGGAAACCGATTCCGAGGTGAACACGTGCTCTGCACGGATCTTGCTCATTTTCTTCTCTCCTGTTCGGAATTGATCATCAAACTATTCTGAAAATATGGAAAACGCCCGGCGGCTGTCTCCTCAGGGGAAAACCGTCGAGCGAATGGTTCAGGTCGTTATTGCAACCCGCAACGCATGATGGCGTGAAGCATCAGCGCGGAATCCGCATCGGAACCGGAACGCCGCGGCGATTCTGCCGCCAGACGCTCTCGCCGGATCCCTGGACCGCCGGCTTGTCTTCGCCGTAGCTGATCGTCTTCATGCGCTCGTCGGGAATTCCCTTGCCGGCCAGGTAGGCGCGGATCGCGTTCGCCCGGCGCTCGCCCAGCGCGCGGTTGTACTCTTCGGTGCCGCGCTGGTCGCAGTGGCCTTCGATCAGCAGCCCGAGGGTGGGCTTGTCCGACATATAAGCGGCAATCCGGTCGAGGTTGGCCGTTTCGGAGGGAACCAGAAGGTCCGAGTCATAGGCGAAGTAGATGATCGGCATGTTGAGGCGGTTGCCGGAGGGATCGGCCAGAACCCAGCCCTGATCGTCGGCGCCGCCGACATTGCTGGTTGAGTCCACCCACTCGCCGACGCCGGAGCCGGACCCCGGAGCGAACTGCCCGCCGGCACCTGCGCCGAGATCCGCCGCGCTGTAGTAGCCCGGATCATCGATCGCTTCCGGCACGGGGGTGAGATCCTCCGGCGGAACCTCGTTGCTGAACAAACTGCATCCTGCACCGACGAATCCAAGCACCGCCGCGGTGAGGGCGCAACTCATGAAATGTTTCAATACCATGGCCAATCCTCCTTCTCTATAGAAACCAAAATAAAACAGTAGTTTCCGTATCCGGTCATGTTGATTTAAGATAAGCGACAATTGTGAAAAATGCAATCAAAAAGCGGGTAAAACACGATTTTTTTTCAGGAATCTCCGTTTCCCCGCCGCTTCCGCAGGAAAAATCCTTGATATTGACGCCGATGTGCGCTATATTTCTCCTGTCAAATTTCACTCAACCAACTCATTTTGCACGGGAGATTGATGCAATCATGAACATCGACTGGGAGAATCTTGGATTCAAATTCATGCCGACCCGGAGCAACATCCGGTTCCACTACGAGAACGGCAGCTGGGATGAAGGGCGGCTCTGCTCCGACTACAACATCACGGTGTCGGTCGCCGCTAATGTCTTCCACTACGGACAGGCGATCTTCGAGGGCGGCAAGGCGTTCCGCTGCCGCGACGGAAAGGTCCGCATCTTCCGCCCGGAGGAGAACGGAAAGCGGCTCAACAGTTCGGCCCGCCACCTGATGATGCCGGAGTTCCCGGTGGAGAAGTTCGTCGAAGCGGTCAAAACCGTCGTGCGCGACAACGTCGACTACATTCCGCCCTACGGCACCGGCGGCGCGCTCTACATCCGGCCGGTGATGTTCGGCACCACGCCGCAGATCGGCGTCGGGGCCAGCCTCGCCTATGAACTGGTCATCATGGTCGTGCCGGTCGGCGCCTACTACAAGGGCGGAATCAAACCGGTCGACGCGATGATCTCCCGCGACTACGACCGCGCCGCGCCGCACGGCACCGGGCACATCAAGGCGGCCGGAAACTACGCCGCCAGCCTGATCTCGAGCAAGCAGGCAAAGGATCGTCACTGCGCCGTGGCGCTCTTCCTCGATCCGGCGACCCACACCTATGTCGATGAGTTCGGCACCAGCAACTTCCTCGCGATCACGCGGGACGGGCGCTACGTGACCTCTCTCTCGGATTCGATCCTGCCGTCGATCACCAACAATTCGCTGATGACCATCGCCGCCGACCTCGGCATGCCCACGGAACGGCGCCGGATCGCCGCTTCGGAGCTGCCCGATTTCGCGGAGGTCGCCGCCTGCGGTACCGCGGTGGTGCTCACGCCGGTCGGACGCATTCTCGACGGCGACAAGGTGATTGACTATCACCTCACCGAAATCGGTCCGGTGCTGCATAAACTCTACAATGAGATGACCGGCATCCAGCACGGAGAGCTGCCGGATCGTCACAACTGGCTGACGGAGATCTAGTTCAAATGCGCATCTTTCGACAGGCGCAGGAGCTTCAGCAGTTTGCGCTTGAAACCCGCCGCGCGGGGAAGAGCATCGCTCTGGTCCCCACAATGGGATTTCTCCATGCCGGGCACGCGTCGCTGATCGACATCGCCCGCGGCCGCGCTGACGTGGTGATCGTCTCGATTTTCGTGAATCCGACCCAGTTCGGGCCGGGCGAGGATCTCGACAAGTACCCGCGTGACTTCGAACACGACCGGCTCGTCTGCGAAGAGCACGGCGCGGATGTCATCTTCGCTCCGGAACCCGGGGCGATGTATGCGCCGGACGCCTCCACCTGGGTGGAGGAGACGGTGCTGTCGCGTCCGCTCTGCGGCGCCCGGCGGCCGGGGCATTTCCGCGGCGTGGCCACGGTGGTGACGAAGCTTTTCCACCTCGCGCTGCCGGATGTGGCGGTGTTCGGCCGCAAGGACGCCCAGCAGCTGCTGGTCATCAAGCGGATGGTCCGCGACCTCAACTTCCCGATCGAAATCGTCGCCGCGCCGCTGGTGCGCGGGGCGGACGGGCTGGCGCTTTCCTCGCGCAACCGCTATCTTTCGGAGGAGGAACATCAGCGGGCCCTCGTGCTCTCCCGTTCGCTCCGGGCCGCCAAACCGGCGCTGGAGGAGGCGGGGATCTCCGCCGCTCCGGCGATCATCGCCGCGATCCGTCATGAGATCGAGGCGGCCGGCGGGCGCGTGGACTATGTGGAGGCGCTCGATGTCGATACGCTGGCGGAGCCGACGGAGACGACCCGCGAGGTACTGCTCGCCCTGGCCGCCTATTTCGGCTCCACCCGGCTGATCGACAATGAACTTGTACAGGTGAAGAAATGAAAAAACTCCGGTTTGACTCCCCCGGTTTCGAAGAGGAGCTGCGGGCGTTGTATGAGCGCCCCTCCTTTCCCCCTGAAGTCGGGAAACAGGCCGCCGCCATCATCGATGAGGTCCGGGCGGACGGAGACGCCGCGCTGATCCGTTTTGCCGAGAAGTTCGACCACGTCACCCTGACGCCGGACCGCTTCCGGGTCGACGAGGCGGAGATCGAGGAGGCGAAGAAGGCGCTCACTCCGGCACAGCGTCGGGCGATCCGCACGGCGCTCTCTCAGGTGCGCGCCTTCGCGAAACGGACCATGCCGCGCAACTGGCAGGCGGAGGTCCGCCCCGGCGTCACGCTCGGGGAGAAATTTGAACCGCTCGACCGGGTCGGCGTCTACATTCCCGGCGGCACCGCGCCCTTGGTTTCCACGGTGATCCACACCGCCGGAATCGCCTCCGCCGCGGGGGTGAAGGAGATCGTTGCCGTCACTCCGGCCCGGCGGGACGGGACGGTGCATCCGGCAGTTCTCTACGCGATGAAACTTGCCGGCGTGACCGAAATCTACCGCCTCGGCGGCGTCTACGGCGTCGCCGCGCTCGCCTGCGGCACGGAAAGTGTCCGCAAGGTGGAGAAGATCGTCGGCCCCGGCAACGCCTATGTCACCGCCGCAAAGCGGCTGCTCTACGGCGAAGTCGCCATCGATATGGTCGCCGGACCCTCCGAGATTCTGGTGATCGCCGATGAGTCGGCTGATCCGGCCTTCATCGCCGCCGACCTGCTCAGCCAGGCCGAACACGGCAGCGGGCTGGAACAGGCGGTTCTGGTGACGACCTCCGCGCCGCTGATGGAACAGGTGGAGGCGGAGTTTCTCCGCCAGAAGGCCTCTCTGCCGCGGCTGGCGACAGTGGATCGGGTGATGGAGCACGGGCTCTTCCTGATTCTGGCTCCCGACCTGAACCGGGCGGCCGAAATCGCCAGCCGGTACGCGCCGGAGCACCTGGAGATTCAGACCGTGCGGCCGGAACGGCTGGTGAAGCGGATTACCGCCGCAGGGGCGATCTTCCTCGGGCCGTGGACGCCCGAGCCGGTCGGCGACTTCTGCGCCGGACCTTCTCACGTGCTGCCGACTGCGTCGAGCGCACGCTACTTCAACGGGCTGGAGACGCCGGGATTCTTCCGCCGTTCCAGCATCGTCCGCTATTCGGAAAAGGCGCTCCAGCGCGAAGTCTCCGTCATCGAGGCGTTCGCCGGGATGGAGGGGCTGGCCGCGCATGGCCGTTCCGGCACCATCCGGGTCAAGCGTTTCTGAATTCCGTGAATTCTCCGGGAGGCGTTCGCCTCCCTTTTTTTATGCAAAAAAATCGGCGGCCCGATTTCGAGCCGCCGTTTTCCATTCTGCCGTCTGCCGGATTATTCCGCCGGAACGAAGATGACCGTTCCCTTTTTAAGCGTGCCGTCGGCGGGCAGATCCGCATTGAGCTGCTTGAGCGCCGCCGCGGTCGTGTTGTGCTGCTTGGCGAAGTCGTCAAGGGTGATGCCGTCCTGCTCGACTTCAAACGGCATGGAGTTGCCGCTGACCACTTCGGTCTTGACTTCGACCGGAGCCGGAGTCGCCGCCGGAGTCGCCGCCGGCGCCTGGACCGGGGTTTCCACCGCCGCCGGAGCCGGAGTCGTCGCCGGAGCGACCGGAGCGGATTCCGCATTGTTGAGCAGAGCTTCAAGCTCGTTGTTCGCGGCCTGCGACTTGGTCGCCGCCGGGGCGGAAGCCGTCACACTGCCCTTGCCCGGCACCACCAGCTTCTGACCGATCTGGAGGCGGCGCACCTGGGCGTCGGAGAGATTGTTCGCCTTCTGCAGGTCGGCGGTCTTCACCTTGAGCCGCCGGGCGATGCCGCCGAGGGTGTCGCCGGCCTTGACCGTGTAGGTGCCGTCAGCGGCAACCGCGGCAGTCGCGGCGGCAGTGCCTCGGACCGCTTTGCCGCTCCGGCGGGCGCTGTTCTTGCGAACCGGGCGGGACGAGGTCGGGATCACCAGTTTCTGGCCGATCCGGAGCCGCCGGGCGCTCTTGAGATCCATATTGTTCGCCTTCAGCATCGCCGAAAGGCTGACGCCGTGCGCGTTGGCGATCTTGCCGAGGGTGTCGCCGGCCTTGACCGTGTAGGTGCCGCCGGCCGTCGCATTCGAACCGATGCCGCCGGAGGAGGTGACTCCGGTCATCGGCTGGAAGGTCTCCACCGGCGCCGCCGGTTTCTGCGTCGCGGCCGGGGCCGGAGTTTCCGTAACCGCCGGAGTCATCGGCGCCATCGGCGCGGCTTCCATCGGTGCGAGCGATTCCGACCGGGCCGGAACATACCCGCGTTCATCCATCACGACATTGGTGCAGCCGCCGGTGGCAAACAAGCCGCTGAACACCGCAATATGAAGCGCTGCGACACCAACCAGAATCACGAACATATTTTTTTTCACGTCAACTTCCTCCCGGGAAACAGTTTTATGAACAGGAACGCATTGAGAAAACAACACTCTGTCTATAATATATGAACATCCGGCGCAAATGCAAAGTACAATCGGCCGAAAAAAACGATTTTATTTAATTTCCTTTTGCGCCGTCGGCATTGCTCCGGGCCGGAGGGTCGTAACGGAAGACCGTTTCCCCCTCCCGGACCAGGCCGAACTTCTCCCGGGCGACCTTTTCCACCGCCTCGGGAGAGCGCCCGAGCGCGGTGACCTCCGTGGAGAGTTCGGTTCTCTCCTCTTTCCTATCGTTGAGCTCCTCCTTGACCGCGGCGAGCTCCTGCTGCTTCTTCTGGTAATCGCGGTAGACCGGCAGCAGCAGAACCGCCGCCGCCGCAATCACCAGAATCAGCACGAAAAACAGCAGATAGGTGGAAACGGTGGGTTTTTTCTTGATTTCACTCATTGTCCTGACCTTCCCTGAGTTCCGCCGGATCAATTCTCCGCTTTGAGCGTCAGCAGAAATTCGATGTTGCTCCGGACCTTCTTCAGGCGGCCGAGCAGCAGCTCCATCGCCTCCGCCGGAGGAACGCCGTTGATCGCTTTGCGCAGGAGCCAGACCTTGCTGAGCTCATCCGGATGCAGCAGCAGCTCCTCTTTGCGGGTGCCGGACTTCTCGACGTTGATCGCCGGATAGATGCGGCGGTCGGAGACGTTGCGGTCGAGGTGCAGCTCCATGTTGCCGGTGCCCTTGAACTCCTCGAAGATCACGTCGTCCATCCGGCTGCCGGTTTCGATCAGCGCGGTGGCGATGATGGTCAGGCTGCCGTGCCCTTCGATGTTGCGCGCCGCGCCGAAGAACCGCTTGGGCTTGTGCAGCGCGGTGGCGTCAACGCCGCCGGTGAGGATCTTCCCACTGTGGGGCTGAAGCGTGTTGTAGGCGCGGGCGAGGCGGGTGATGCTGTCGAGCAGGATCACCACATCCTGTTTGTATTCGACCATGCGCTTGGCCTTCTCGATCACCATTTCGGCCACCTGAACATGGCGCTCCGGCGGCTCGTCGAAGGTGGAACTCACCACCTCGGCGTCGACGCTGCGTTTCATGTCGGTCACCTCTTCCGGCCGCTCGTCGATCAGCAGGATGATGAGCTTCACCTCCGGATTGTTCGCCCGGATGCTGTTGGCGATCTTCTGCAGCAGAACGGTCTTACCGGTCCGTGGCGGCGCGACGATGAGGCCGCGCTGCCCCTTGCCGATCGGCGTGACCAGATCGACGATCCGGGTCGAAAAATCGGCCGGATCCCGCTCCAGCACCAGCCGCTGGGTCGGGAAGTAGGGGGTCAGACTGTTGAAGGGGATGATCTCCTTCTTGCGTTCCGGCGAGTCGTTGTTGATGCTCTCCACCTTGAGCATGGCGAAGAAGCGTTCCTTCTCGCGCGGCGTCCGGATCTGCCCGGCGACGAAATCGCCGGTTTTGAGCGCGAACCGCTTGATCTGCGACGGGCTCAGATAGATGTCTTCGGGGCAGGGCAGATAGCTGTAACTCGGCGAACGGAGGAAGCCGAATCCGTCCGGCAGCACCTCCAGATAGCCGGAGCCGTACATCTGCCCGGATTTTTCGGCGTTGGCGCGGAGAATTTCGAAAATCAGCGTCGACTTCTCCAGCGCGCCGATCCCCTCGATGCCGAGTTCGGCCCCCATCACCGCCAGTTCCGGCATCGATTTTTCCTGCAGTTCGGAGATGTTGAGCGAGGGGACGATGTGGTCCCGGCGGGGGCCGTTGCCGCCGTTGCCGTTTCCGTTTCCGCCGTTATGATGGCGCGGCGCGGCATTCTCCGGCTCTTCCGCCGGAAGTCCTTCCGGCTTCGGCGCCGCCGCGGCCTCCGGTGCCGGAGACGTCACCGGTTCGGAGAGCTCTTCGATCAGCAGTTCGCGCATCACCTCTTCGGCCGAAGGTTCCGCCGCATTCTCCTCGCTGCGCCGCTCCGGCTGCCGCTCCGCGTTCTGACGGCGGGGCCGGCCCCGCCGGGGGGCCTGCTGCCGCTCGTTCTGGCGGCGTGCCGGTTTTTCCTCGCCGCCGGCGGCCGCCGGGGCGGCGAAATCAAATTCCGCCTCCACCGGTTTGTTCTTGACGCCGGGACGGCGTCCACGGCGGCGGGGCGGGGTGTCGTTTTGACGGATTTCCCGGTCGGCGTCGCCGTCCGGAATCAGATCGCGGGTTTCATCCATTTTCATTTACCTTATATGTTGTGACAATGCAATTGATCGATCAGAAGATTGATTTGGCGGGCCAGCTCTTCGGGCGGACCGTTGTTGATCAGCCCGTAATCGGCCCGTTCCAGTTTGAGATCCGCGGCGAGCTGCCGCGATTCCCGGCGCCGGATCTCCTCTTCGCTGAAGTTCCGCTTGCGGCGGAGCCGTTCCCGGCGGATCTCCGGCGCGCTCCATACGGCGGCCACCGCGTCGAATTTTTCGTCGAACCCCGCCTCGTAGAGCAGCGGAATTTCGATCGCCGCATCGGTGCCGTCGCGGCGGCATTCGGCGATGAAGAGGTCGAGCCGCCCGGCCAGACGCGGATACAGCAGTGCGGTGAGTGCATCGAGTTCGGCCTGATCCTCAAAGACGATCGAGGCGAGTTTCCGGCGGTCCACTTCGCCGGAGGGGAGCAGAATGACCGCTCCCCAGCGTTTTACCAGATCTGCGGCGAGTTCACTGCCGCCGGCATAGAGTTCATGGCAGAGGCGGTCCGCGTCGGCCGTCCGCCAGCCCCGGGCGGAAAAGACGGCAAGAACCGAGCTTTTCCCGCACCCGAAGGCACCGGTGATCCCAAGAATCATACGTAAACTTCTTCTCCCGTCTGCGGTCCGGAGAAAGAAAAACACGGAAGCGCAAAGGGATAAATTTGATTGGAAATAGAGATTATCAGATAGATTTTGCTTTTACTTTAACTTGAAATATTCATTTTGCAAGTTAACTTTAAAGAAAAAACGAAAAAATATCCCCATACAGGGGAGAGAGTGTGTGTCATGCAGCAGAAAATTTTGTCCGGAAAGGTGCTCGCTTCCGGCCGTTATCTTGTTTTGAAGGAGCTGGAGTTTCAGGATGACCGGGGGCGGATCCGCCACTGGGAGAGCGTCGAACGCCGGGGCGGCACGGGGGCCGCGTTCATCATCGCCCGGATTGTTCCGGATGACGAAATCCTGCTGGTGCGCCAGTTCCGCCCGCCGGCCGGGAAGCGGATGCTGGAGTTCCCCGCCGGGCTGATCGACCCCGGCGAAACCGCGGAGGAGACCGCGGTCCGCGAACTGTACGAGGAGACCGGTTACCGCGGCCGGGTGCTCTGCTCCTTTCCTCCCGCCTGCAGTTCGCCCGGCATGACCGGCGAGACGATCAGCATGGTCATGATGGAGGTGGATGGCGACGCATTCCGCGGCGTGAAGGTCGAGGCCCATCCGGAGGACTCCGAATCGATCGAGTGCTTCCGGGTGCCGTTGCGGGAACTGCCGGAGTTTCTCGCCCGGCAGGAGCAGGAGGGCGTCGGCATTGATTCGAAGATCTACACGTTTGTTCAGGGACTCTTGATGAAGTGAAACCAATACTCCGCAGTGCGGGAAGGACGCGTTGGGTGAAATCTTTCCGCGAATGTTGTATTTATTCCGGAGTGGTGTTATATTATCATTCGCCGTGCCTTCAAGGGGAGGCGCGAAACGAGTGGTGGAACGAATCGACACGGCATTGAATTGTATGGATCAGGGGCGGTATCTTTTTTCCGGAGACTCCTATGACACTCCGGCGGATGTTTCAAAATCTCTGCTTTTCCGGGCGCTGCTGGGCAGCCGCTGGTATTTTTACTGGAACAATTTCCTGATTTTCTGCCGGACCGGCCGGTGCGGCAAGCGCGGAAAGCTGACTGCGGAACGTCAGATCTACTACTCCAACAAGAACCTCCGTCTGGTGGAACGGTGCGGCGGCAAAGTGCACATCCGGGGGCTGAACAACCTGCGCGCCCTGGAGGGGCGGCCGGTGGTGCTGATCGGCAACCATATGAGCCTGCTGGAGACGGCGCTGTTTCACTCGGTCATGCGCGGTTTGGTCGATTTCACCTTTGTCATCAAGCAGTCGCTGATGAAGGTGCCGTTTTTCCGCAACATCATGACGTCGCTCGGTGCGATTCCGATCGGGCGGGAGAATCCGCGGGACGATCTGCGGGCGGTGCTCGAAGAGGGGAGCGCTCTGCTCGCCTCCGGGCGTTCGATCGTCATCTTCCCGCAGTCTACGCGCAGTGAGACATTTGATCCGGAGAAGTTCAACTCCATCGGGATCAAGCTCGCCCGGCGCGCCGGCGTGCCGGTGGTGCCGTTCGCGTTGAAGACCGACTTCCTCGGGAACGGGAAGCGGTTCCGGGATCTCGGCCCGGTCCGCCCCGAACGGGAGGTGTGGTTCGAATTCGGCCCCGCCCGCGAAGTCGAAGGGAACGGGCAGGCGCTTCAGCAGGAAATTATTGCATTTATCAGTTCCCGCCTCGACGAGTGGCGGCGGCATGACCGGAAAACAGTTTGATTCAGCGTTACCATCTCAAATAAAACGGGAGAACAGAAAAATGGGGTTTGCGATTCCGGAGAAGATGCTGGCCTGGCGCCTCTACGGCGAAGGGATGGAGAATTTCGGCGACAACGACCAGCCGTGTGAACTGCCGGTGCCGCAGATTCGCGACGACGAGCTTCTGGTCCGGATCGATGCGATCGGCCTCTGTTTCTCCGACGTGAAGCTGATCCGGGCGGGCGAAGCCCATCCCCGGGTCATCTCGAAGGATCTCCGCAAAAATCCGATCATTCCCGGGCACGAGGCGGTGATGACGGTCGTCAAGGTCGGTGCGAAGCTGACCGGGAAGTTTCATGTGGGGCAGCGCTACATCATTCAGGCCGACATCTATGTGAACGGCAAGGGGTTCGCCTACGGATACGCGATCGACGGCGGCATGGCGCAGTACAGCGTGCTCGATCAGCGGGTGCTCAACGGAGACGAGGGGTGCTATCTGTTGCCGATCTCCGATTCGATGCCGTCGGCGGTCGCCGCGCTGCTGGAGCCGTGGACCTGTGTTCAGGCCAGCTATATGATTGAAAACCGCCGCGCTCCGCTCTCCGGCGGACGGGTGCTGATTGCCGCCGGCGACGACACCGTCTATGCGGCGGGCGAACTGCTCCGGGCGGCGAAGCCCGCCGCGGTGACCGGGTTCGGCATCTCCGCCGCCTGCGGTGAGGCGCTGGAGCGGGAGCTTGGCGTCTCGGTTCGCATGGTCGAAGAGCTCGATCTGGATGAGAAGTTCGACGACATTTTCCTCTGCAATTTGACCGGTCCTGCGGCGGAAGCCGCCGCCCGGCTCGCGGACCGCGGCGCGGTCATCAGTTTCATCGGCGACTACACCGGAGTCTCCGGCAGTTTCGATGTGGGCCGGATTCACTACGAGGGATTCTTCTTCCAGGGGGCGCCGGGGAGGGATCTCTCGGCGGCGTACGGTCGCAACGTGCGCAGTACATTGAAGCCCGGCGGCTGCTGCTGGCTGCCCGGCGGCGCCGGCGCGATGGGGCAGATGCACACCCAGCTGGCGGTGGAGAATCCGAACGGACCGAAGCGGATTCTCGTCTCCGACATGGATTCCGCGCGGATCGCCAATGTCGAGCGTCAGCTCGGGGAAGCCATTCAGAGCCGCGGCGTCGAATTCAAGGCGGTCAACCCTTCGGAACTGTCGCCGGAGGAGTTCGACCGGGTGCTCCGGGATTTTGCACCGGAGGGATTTGATGACATCGTCATGCTCGTGCCGGCGGTGCCGGTGCTCTGCCACGCCGCCGGGTATCTCGGCAAGGACGGGTTGATGAATATTTTCGCCGGGATTCCGGCGGGCAAGGAGGGGGTGCTTTCGATCGACGGCATCGTCAACCGCGGCCAGCGCTACATCGGTTCGAGCGGCAGCCGCACCGAACACCTCCGCCATACGCTGACGCTGGCGGAGCAGGGGAAACTCAACCCGGTGACCGCGCTCGCCGCCATCGGCGGAATGAAGGAGCTCAAACACGGTCTGCAGGCGGTGATCGACGCGAAGTTCCCCGGCAAGACGGTGATTCTGCCGAACTGCCCGGATATGCCGCTGGTGCCGGTTTCAGAACTTGCCTCTCTGTCGCCTGCAATCGCCGGCACGCTGAACTGCTGCGGGCATTATTCGGTAGCGACGGAGGCGGAAATCAACGCACAGTACGGGGTTGGCCATTAACCCCTAATACAGGAGTATCTTAACTTGCTGTCGAAAAAAGGGAAATACCTGATCGCCCTGGCGGTGGCGGCTCTGCTCTGTTCTGCGGTGCAGGCGGCGGAGCTGCCGACCTCCAGGCTGAAATTCAGTTCGCTCAAGCGGATCAAGGCGGACAACTGGAACATTGTCGGCCAGAACATCGTGGTCAAGGGGAACGTCTACGTTCCTTTCGGCGACTTCGAAATCTTTGCCGATCAGGCGGTGATCAATGTGGAAAGCAAAGACATCGAGGCCACCGGAAACATTCGCTTTTTTCGCTGGGTCAATGCCGCCGGCAGTGTGGACGCCGCCAAACTGGCGCGGCTGGAAAATGCCCCGAACATTCTGGTCTCCATCAGCGGGATCACCGGCAATGTGTGGGGCGAGAAATCGATCTCCGTCAAAGCCTCCGGCATCAGCGACAACATGCGCGCCGAGCGGCTGGTCGGCAATCTGGAGACCGGCTATTTCCTGTTTGAAAAGGCGCGGTTGAAATTCAAAAGCTTTGTCTGCCGGGCGGAGACCGGCGAGCGCAAGCCGGACGGCGTCATCGTGGTGAAAAATGCCGAGGTGAGCGCCTGCGAATACCTGGAAAACGACAATGCCCATTATTCGATCAGCTGTACCGAGGCCAAACTCACGCCGCATGCCACCGAGTTCTACGGGCTGGACAACATCGAAAAAGATATCGGCGATCATACGATCCTGATCTTCAACGGTTTTGCCCGGGTGTACGGTGTGCCGGTGCTCTGGATGCCGGTCTTCTACAAGCCGAAGGACGAATCGCCGGGGCTGTTTGGTGTGCAGGCGGGCAAGACCGGGTCATGGGGATACTATCTTCTCGCGTACAAAAACTTCGTGTTGTCGGAATATCCGTACGCGTCGGTCAAGCTGATGGCGGACTATTACACCGAACGTGGATTCGGTTACGGGGCGACTTCGGTGATCGCCACGGAGGAGTCGCGGACGGAAATTTTCGCCTACAGTATCTACGACCGCGATGTCTACGCCAATGATAACTACTATCTCTACCGGCTCAAGGTGCCTTCCGCCCGGTATGATTTCCGGATCAGCAATGTGACGCACATCACTCCGCGACTGGATTTCCGCGGTGTGTTTGAGCTGAGCAGCGACCTCTACTTCACGCGGGACTTCTTCGATGGGCGGTATGCGGCAGATCCTCAGCCGGCGACCTATGCGGCGCTGGAGCAGCAGTTCGATCATTTCAGCGCCTCATTCTATATCCGGCCGCGGGTCAACAGCTTCTATACGACGGTGGAGCGGTTGCCCGGATTTCAGCTTTCCGTACCGCGGCAGGAGCTTTTCGGCACCAATTTGTACTATCAGGGTGATTTCTCGATGGATTACCTGAAGATGAACTGGATCGACTTTGACCGCAACTTCGGGCTTGTCAGAGAAGGACCGCCTGTGTCACAAGATTTTCTCGATCGTTCCAAACTGAAGAATTACGAATCGTTCCGGCTCGACAACGTGAATTTCCTCTACTATCCGTTGCGGTTCGACTGGCTGACGATCGTTCCCCGCGCCGGATTCCGGATGACCGCCTATTCGAAGACCTCCAAACGCAAGGTGAGCGAGGATGAGTTGCTGAATCTCTTCCGCGCCGCGGACCCGGAGAGCACCGGGCCGATTCCGGTGGTCAACTACGATGACAACGGGGGCAGCAAAGTCCGGTTTGCCGGAGAACTGGGTGTCGAGGCGTCGACCAAGATTCACAATACCTGGCAGAATGTCAAAAGCACCTGGCTGGTGCTGGACGGCCTGCGGCATGTGATGCAGCCCTACGTGAACTACACCTTCATTCCCAAGCCGACGGTGGACCGGGAGCATCTCTACTACTTTGATGACATCGACCGGATCGATGAACAGCACTTCGTCCGTCTCGGCGTGAACAACCGCCTGCAGACCCGGGCCGGGAATTCGATCCGCGACTATTTCCGGATGGAGAACTATCTGGATATTCACTTCAACAAATCGGACAATCATCAGAATCATCTGGGCGAATTCTGCACGATCCTGACCGCCACTCCCTTCAAAGGATTCTCGGTGAGCACGCTGTTCGCCATCGATGCCGGCGGTAACAACGAGGAGGCGCCGGAGGTGACGCGCCGCGGCCGGCCGGCCGGACACCCGGGAATCAATCTCAAATGGCTCAATCGCTGGAATATTTCGCTGAGCTACTCTCCGGCGGAAGATTACAACTTTACGTTCTCCTACAACTATCATCGCCCCTACAGCACCCGCAGCGCCTATTCGATGGGGTCGACGCTGACGCAGCTGGAAGCCGGCTCGTTTTTCGACAAGACGTTTGACGATTACAGCGAGACGCTGAACTTCGGGATGCGGATTCCGCTGACGCCGGACCGGCGTACGTTCGGCTCCTACCGGATCACCTACGATCTCCAGGAAGGGGCCATCGACAACCACGGGTTCATGATCAGCCGCAACTTCCACTGCTGGGAGCTGGTGATCGGCCTGGAGTTTGAACGCGATGACGATGACAAGACGTTCGACACGTCCTTTACCTGCATGGCGTATCTGACCGGTCTGACTGCACCGCTGCAGGCCGGGCAGAATGCAATTCTAAACGCCGCTGACCGCGAAATCCGTACGCCCGGACCGGTGGGCCAACAGATGGAGTTCTGAAACATGTTCATTGTCACCGGCGGCTCCGGCCTGATCGGGAGCTCTCTGGTCTGGGGGTTGAACCGGGCCGGAATCGACGATATTCTGGTGGTCGATCACCTCGGCAACACGACCGACAAGTGGAAAAATCTCGCGCCGCTCCGTTTCAGCGACTACATGGAGCGGGAGACGTTCCGGGAGATGCTCCGGGCGGGGAAATTTGCCGGCTGCCGCATCGAAGGGGTGCTTCACATGGGTGCCTGCTCCGCGACGACGGAGCGCGATGCCTCCTATCTCATCGACAACAACTTCAAATACACCTGCGAACTGGCGGAGTTCTGCATCGGCGCCGGAATCCGTTTTCTGTACGCATCGAGCTGTGCGACCTACGGCGACGGCAGCCGCGGCTACGTCGATGACGAGTCGAAGATCGAGGAGCTCCGGCCGATGAACATGTACGGCTACTCCAAACAGCTTTTCGACCTCTGGGCGAAGCGGCGCGGATATTTAAAAAGCATCACCGGCTGCAAGTTCTCCAACGTCTACGGGCCGAACGAGCGGCACAAGGGGAACATGCGAAGCGTGGTCTGCCGCGCATTCGAGCAGATCACTGCCACCGGGAAGCTTCAGCTCTTCAAGTCCTACCGGCCGGAGTACGCCGACGGCGAGCAGAAACGGGATTTTCTCTACGTCAAGGATGCGGTCCGCATGGTGTTGAATCTCTTCAACAGCTCTTCCGCCGCGGGTCTCTTCAACATCGGCAGCGGCCGGGCGGAGACCTGGAATGCACTTGCCCGCGCTTCGTTCGCCGCGCTCGGCAGGCCGGTGATGATCGAATACATTGAGATGCCGGAGTCGCTCCGGGACCGCTACCAGTATTACACCCGGGCGGAGATGGGCAAATACCATGCGCTCGGATTCGCCGACGAGGCGACCAGCCTGGAGGAGGCGATCGCCGACTACATGGGGTATATGCAGACCGGCCACTACCTGGGGGATGAATGCGTGGAGTAAAACACCATTCCGCCGGATTTGTCCTCAGCGACGCGGTGAACGCTCTGACAGCGATTGAAACGGAGGGAGTCAGCCTGGACGATGTGCTCGACTCCCGCCTCGCGCATCCGGAGCTGCGCCGCACGGTGAGCAGTCTGCTCTTTCAGTACTTCCGTCGCAAGCGTTTTATCGACACCTGGATTGCCCGGCTGGCCAGCCGGCCGCCGCGGCCGCCGATCCGGCGGGTGCTGGCGGTGGCGCTGACACAGCTCCGGTTCCAGACCGGAATCGCACCGCAGTCGGCGGCGAATATCGCGGTCGATTTTGTCAAGGAGAGCGGACGGTATCCGGAGAGCCGTTTTGTCAATGCGGTTCTCCGGAACGCTCCGGCGTCGATGCCGGTTCTCTCGGATGAACCGGGAGAGGTGCTGCCGCCGCTGTTGCTGCGGCGCTGGAACGCCCGGTTCCGGCCGGATGAACTCGAGGCGCTGACGGAGGCGTTTCTGACGCCGGCGGGATTCACGTTCCGGGCGGAGCGGGAGTTCGTGCCGGGGGAGCTCGCTTCCGCCGGGGTGCCGGCATACGGCAGGTTCCGGTTCTATTTCTCGGACGATCCCGGCCGGGTGCTCGGGTCGGAAGCGCTTCGCGAGGGCAACATCTATATTCAGGACCCCGCCGCATCGCTCGCTCCTTCGCTGCCCGATTTCACCGGCGTGCGCCGCATTCTTGATCTGTGCGCCGCGCCGGGCGGAAAGTCGCTGATGCTGGCCGAACAGATGGAGCCCGGCGCGACGCTGGTCGCCGCCGACCGTTCGGAACGGCGACAGCAGCTGACGGCGGATAATTTCCGCCGCCGCGGACTGGATTTCGCCATTCTGACCGCCGAACCGCATGAAGTTTCCGGCACGTTCGATCTGGTGCTGGCCGATGTTCCGTGCTCGAACACCGGGGTGTTCCGCCGCCGTCCCGATGCGCTCTGGCGGTTCAGCGCCGGGGAGCTGGCCCGGATTCTCCGTTTGCAGGAGGAGATTCTGAATGCCGCCGCCGCCCGGGTCGCACCCGGCGGTCAGCTGGTCTACAGCACCTGCAGCATTGAACTGGAGGAGAACGGGCTTCAGATCGAACGGTTCCTGAGCGGGCACCCCGAATTCCGCAAGGTGACCGCCCGGCAGATTCTTCCTTCGGTTGAGACGGACGGGGCCTACGCCTGTCTGCTCCGCCGCGACTGAACCTCCCGCGCGGGAACTTCCCGCTTCGCCATAAAGCTCCGGAGGTTGACTTTTTTCCCGGATAACGGAGTCAACCGAATGAAAGGAGCTTGTATGGATCTTACCCATCCCGATGTCGCACCGGAGACGCTGACTGCGGTCGGTGAAGCGGCCGGTGTCCCTTATCCGGAAACGGAGGCCGCGGCGGCACAGCGGCGGAAGCTGATTCATGCCGCGGTGGAAAACGCTCTGCTTGCACTGATCCGGAGCCGGTGGCCGCGCCCGGAAGAGGTGACGCTTCGTAAAATCCCGCCCGCGGGCGGTCTCGCCGTCGCCGTGACCGGAATGGAGGCGTTGGACGAACAGGAGCCGGGAATTCTCCGCCTCCGTGCTTCGCTGGCCGGAAGGTCGACGGCGACGGAGCGTTTCCGCTGTGATTTTCTCAAACTGCTGGCCGAGTTCCCGCTTATCGGCGGCGAGGTGACGACCACCGCTGGCTCCTGCATCCGGTTCGGCGTTCTCTCTGCAGGGGAGGGGGGAGCGCTGACCGAGGTGCGCGAGAACGGCATCCCGCAGGTTTCCGGCGCGGCGGAGCTGCTGTTGCGGGTCGACGGGATGAATTCGACATTCACCGAGGCGGAATATCCCGGCGAGGGCGACGATTCCGCTGACGGCCCCGCCCGTTCCGCCTGGGCGGCGCTCGCTCCCGGACTCGTCTGGGCGGCTCTGGCGAAACTTCTGCGCGAGCGGTACGGGCTGAATCCGGAAACAGCTCCGGGCGACCCCTTCCGCGAGTACTGTTCGTTGCAGTTGACGGCGGCGGAACCGCTGGAAGACACGGCGGTTCGCGGGTTCCGATTTGCTCTTGAGGCCGGTTCGGCAACTCCCTCCCAACTGCGGGAGCGTCTCTCCCGACTGGCGGGGGACCTGCCGTTCTGCGAGGAAACGGTGACGCTTCCGGCCGGTTCTTCGATCGTGTTCCGCGTGGTGGCGGGCGGGGCGCTCTCCTGCCGTTCCTTGCGGCAGTGGGGACGAGTCCGGCTCGAGGGCGGGCTGGAACTCCGGGCGGAACTCGAGGTGGCGCAATGTGTGCCGGTCGCCGCCGATTTGCCCGGCGACGACGCTTTGCCGACGCGTCCGGCGTTTGACTTCGGCGCACTGGAGCGCGCAATCGATGAACTGCTTCTGGAGAAGCTGGCCGTCGATACGCAGGTGCGGCTGAATGATTCCGCACAGTTGCTGGCCGGGAAGCCGTGGGGAACCCGGTTCACGCACTATGAAACCGATGATTCCGGGCGGCTGACGACGCTTTTCTTTCAGGTGGAATGGAGCCATTTTGAGCGGGAAAACGCGCTGGAGAGCCTGGCCCGGCTGGAACGGCTTTTCCCGCTCTATGAGTGCCGTCTCGGCGAGGTGACTGCCGCCGCGGTGCTGATGGAGAGCAACCGGACCGTTGCGGAACAGTTTGAACATGCCGATGTGACCAGCGGGGCATTCACGCTCCGGGTCTGTGTGGTGTATTGAGGAGGAAGATATGGGAAGAGAGATTTTCTGTCGCTGGCAGGAGTGCCGTGCCGTCGACGCCGGAACCCGGGAGACGCTCCGGCGCGGCATCGATCCTGAGGCGGTTCTGGCGGCGGTTGCCACGTTTTTTCTGGAGAAGAGCGGCGTGGAAACAACGGAATATTTCCCCGCCGGAGTGCCGCCGCGCCGCCTTGCCGGCTGGGAGCTGCACCACGGCGGACTGCTGGCGTCGGAGGATTGGCGGAGCGTGAAATTCCTCTGCTTCCTTACCGGCGTCGACTGCGACGGGGCACGGTTGCGGCGTGCTGTCGCCGGATTTTTTGCCGCACTGCCGGCCTTCTGGGTGGCCGGCAGCGGCAGTGACCCGGTGATTCTCAGCTCGCTGGTTCCGGCGGAGAATCCGGAATTTGCCGAAACGGCGCGGGCCGGGCGCGAAGTGTGGCAGGTGGCCTGCCCGCTTCATGTTTCGGTTCTGGCCGCACCGGGGGTGACGCTCCGGTGACGGGTTGAAAAACAACGGAGCATATTTCCCGTCGGGAGATGGTGTCCCCGGAATATTGTCGATGCTGGACGGCAATTTTCCGGGGATTTTTCCTGCCGGGTGTTGACAAGCCGGCTGGACGGGTATATATTTCTCCACCGTAATTTTAACCAACCTTCACGGGAACAAATGAAAGAGAAACAGAAAAATACAGTCGGTGAGGACCCTGGACCCCGATGGCGTGAAGCCGTGTCGGGCGGTATTTTTCTGTCCGGCCCGCGCTGCTGACCTCTTCCCGGCGGGAAGCATTCGCCGCAGTGCGCCTGCGGCTTCACGCCTCTGAAAATCGGTGATCCCGGCGTCATTCGTTCCGGTGCGTTTCCGCATCCGGAAAGTGTGAGCAATTTTTTCAGGGATGGATTTGTCATGTTCAGATGTTATGATCTGGTCGACGGGCGTGTCCAGAGCTGTCCGGAGGGGCAGCTCGGGATCATTCAGGTGTACAGCGCGCCGACCGAGGAGGAGAAGCGTTATCTGGTCGAACAGTGCGGCATTGACGAGCACACGCTCGTTTCCGCGCTGGATGAGGATGAGATCTCCCGTGTGGAGTATGAACACAACCACATCGCGGTGATTCTCAAGCGCCCGCGCAACTTTCAGGTGGACCGCACGATGGCATTCAAAGTGTCGTCGATCGGCGCGTTTCTGTTCAAGGACCGCATCATCGTGCTGCAGGCCGAACCGATGCCGCTCTTTGAACACGGCAGAATGCCGTTGCGGGGCAATACGATTCAGGGGGTGCTGCTGCGGCTGCTTCATCACTCCACCCACCATTTTCTGCAGCATCTGCGGATCATCCGCAACATCTCCGACGAGATCGAGAACAAGATCGAGTTCGCGGTGACCAACAAGTCGCTGGTCAACATGTTTTCGCTGTTGAAAAGCCTTACCTACTACGAGAGTGCGACCAGCGCCAACCAGCTGTTGCTGCTCAAGCTTAAAAACGACGCCAACAAGATCGGCTTCAACGAGGAGGAGCTGGATTTTCTCGACGACATCACCGTCGAAAACAAACAGTGCGACAACCTCGCCGGAATCTATGCCGGAATTCTGACCGGCATGTCGGATGCGCGGGTTTCGGTGGTCAGCAACAACCTCGCCGTCATCATGAAGTATCTCGCGGTGATCAACGTGGTGTTCATGCCGCTCACCGTGATCACCGGCCTGGGCGGAATGTCGGAATTCTCGATGATGACCGAGGGAATCTGGTGGCCGCACGCCTACAGTGCGCTGGTGCTGGTGATGGTGGTGGTCGGATACATCACCTATCTGCTGGTCAAACAGATTGGAACCAATGACAACGGCAGGAGGCGCTGATCATGTCGGAGAAGAAAAAACGTTATGTGCTCTCCCGCCGCCGCCGGGAGCGGCTCGAACGGCTCACGCTGCGTTTCGATCTCATCTCTGCCGGACTGGCGGTGGTGATTATCCTTGCGGCCGCGGTTTCCGCCGGGCGGCCGTACGAACTGGGGCTGCCGTATGCGCATGGATTCGCACTCTGGTTTCTGTTGCTGCTCGCCTATATTCCGCTGGAGGTGATCGGGCTGTTCAACTGGCTGTTCGGAGTTCAGGAGAATGCGTTCATGCGATTTCTGGTGCAGGATCATCAGGCGCTCGGCATGGGGCTGTTCAATCTCGTCATGCTGGGGATTGTCTGGGCGCTGGTCCGTTTCTGGCTGGGGCGGCGTTACGGATTTTCCTTTCTGCGCACGACTGGAACTTTTCTGCTGATTCTGCTGGTCTGGGGATGCTTTCAGCTCTTCTGTTTTGTCGCGGTGACGATCTGGTCGCATGGAGGCTTTACGCCGCTGCACCACCATCTGCGGCGGCCGGCGGAGCCGGAAAAGGTGATCCTGGTCGATCAGAAGGCTCCGTGAAAGCCTGCCGTGCCGGAACGGTTTCGAGAATGGAATCTTCTGCAGAATCGATGGATTTTTCGGCAGATTTATGTCCGGCGGGTTGCAATCTCCTTCCCGCTGGATATTTTAATCCTCCGTGTGAAAGGAATCACAGAGAGGATTTTTTATGATTGTCAAAACGATTCATTCGCTGGAGAAGGTGTTTTTCGACCGGTCGCCGGAACCGGCGGCGTGGAATGCGGATGTCGCCGCCCGCGGCGAAGTGTATTCGTTTCAGGTGATGCTGGAGCCGGAAACCATGCCGGAGCGCGGCCTCTATCGGGTCGCGGTACAGAGTGAACTGCCGGTTGAGGTGCGGCAGGTGCAGAGCGTGCCGGTGCGGCAGGCGGTCAATTGCAATCCGGACGACGATTTTCTGCGGAAGGAACCGGGACTCTATCCTGACCTGCTCGAGGAGCTGGACGAGGACCGTTTTCAGCTCTTCTATGGGCGGCAGACGCTGTGGGTGACGGTGCGGGTGCCGGAGGACGCCGTTCCGGAGGAGTACCCCATCCGGTTCGAATTTACCCGGGTGGAGTGGCCGAACCGCTGGAACCCCGCGTTGGTGGCGACGGCGGAGTTCCGGCTGAAGGTGGAAGATTTCGCACTGCCGCCGCAGCAGCTGCTCCGGCTGGAGTGGTTCCACGCCGACTGCCTGGCGGCCTGTTACGGGGTGCCGTGCTGGAGCGAGGAGCACTGGCGGATTGTGGAGGCGTTTCTGCGCAACGCCCTCCGGCACGGCATCAACTGCATCTATACGCCGCTGTGGACGCCGCCGCTGGATACCGGGCTCGGCGGAGAACGCCCCACCTGTCAGCTGCTCGACATCGAATATTCGCCGGAATCCGGTTACCGTTTCGATTTTTCCAGATTGGAGCGTTATCTCGATCTGGGGCTCGCCTGCGGGGCGGAGCGGTTCGCGATGAGCCACTTCTTCACGCAGTGGGGGGCGAAATTCACGCCGAAAATCGTCGTCCGGGAAGGGAAATGCGAAGTCAAGCGGTTCGGCTGGCACGTGAAAGCGACCAACCCCGCCTATCGGGAATTTCTCGCGGCGCTGATGCCGGAGTTGCTCGCCCTGCTGCGCCGGAAGGGGTTGGAAAAGCGCTGCTTCTTCTCCATCTCCGATGAGCCGCAACTGGAACAGCTGGACGATTACCGCGCTGCGGTGGAGCTGGTCAAACCGCTGCTGGAGGGATTCCCGACGCTCGAAGCGCTCTCCTCATTTGAATTTTTCCAGAAAGGACTGGTGGAGAATCCGATTCCGTCGAACGATCACATCGAACCCTTCGTCGGTCATGTGCGGGAGCTCTGGACCTACTACTGTTGCGGGCAGGAGCTCCTGGTGCCGAACCGTTTCATCGCGATGCCGTCGCGGCGGAACCGGATCATGGGAATCCTCGCCTATGTCTATGATCTTACCGGATTTCTGCAGTGGGGATTCAACTTCTATTTCTCACAGTATTCGCGGAAACTGATCGATCCCTTCGCCTCGACCGACAGCGACGGGGCGTTTCCGGCCGGCGATCCCTTCCTGGTCTATCCGGGGAGGGGAGGGAAACCGCTCGATTCCATCCGGCACGAGGTGTTCTATGACGGACTGCAGGATCTGCGGGCCCTGCGGCTGCTGGAGTCGAAGATCGGGCGCGAGGCGGTGCTGGCGCTGATCGGCGAACATCTCACCATGAAGGAGTATCCCCGGCGCGACGAGTGGTTGCGAGGCGTGCGCGAACGTGTCTACCGGGAACTCGCCGCGAAGCGGTAAATTGACTTCTCCACAGCAATATATCCCGGAAACATTCGGGCAATACAGAAAAACCGGTGCGGGGATGACCTGCACCGGTTTTTTCATGATCGCTTCGGATGGAATTACTTGTTGCCGATTCCGAGGCCGCTGCGGATCAGGTAGTCGTAGCTGCGGCGGATGGCTTCGGTCATGTCGATCGAGCAGTAGTCGAGTTCGACCACGATGTTGTCGATCCAGTCCGGCGTGGCGGCCAGCACGGCCGGGATGTCCATTTCGCCTTCGCCGAGCGGACGCAGTTCCACCTTGCGGTCATAGGTGCCGTTGACCATGCGCAGTTCGGACTCCTTCTGGTGGATCAGGCCGTCCTTGATGTGGATGAGCGACATGCGCGGCGCGAAGAGTTTCACCATCTCCGCCGGGTCGTTGGCGCCGAAGTTGCTCGACCAGAAAGCGTCGATCTGGAACTTCACGTTCGGGCAGAGATCAGCGTAGATCTGATATTTGAGCTTGCCGTCGAGCTTTTCGAACTCCCAGTTGTGGTTGTGCTGGAAAAGTTCCAGCCCGGCCGCGGCCAGTTTCTCCTGCATGATGTTGGTCTTTTCGGCGGTCGCCTTGATCGCGTCGAGATCCTTGAAATCCTCCGGACCGTAGCCGCAGACCACCTGCTTGAGGCCGAGTTCGCCGGCCTGATCGATGGATTCGGCGATGTTGTCGATGTTGCACCACGGACGGTGCGAGGAGTACATCTCCAGCCCGAGGTCGGCGATGACCTTGCGGAACTCTTTCGGGGTAAGCTGGAAGAAGCCCGCCGGCTCCACCGCGATGTAGCCGATGTCGGCGACGGTCTTGAGCACCTTCACAAAGTCTTTTTCCGCTTCGTTGCGGAGAGAGTAGAGCTGGACGGCGAGTTTGCGTTTCATTTTTTTCTCCGGGTTGAATTAAGCTATACTTTCCGGCGGGAATTTCCCGCCCGCTTTCCTTACTATAGATCAGGATAGGAAAAACGCAATTGACAGAAACTATCTTTCTTTTGACCGCAGATATGACACCCCGGCCACGGGTGGAAAGAGGGGCCGCCTCTTCCTTTCGCGGCACGAGAGCAGCCGGCGGCGCGACGGACGGGAAATTTATTGAAAAACATCTGTAATTGCTTGTAATTTCGAAAAGTAGGTGATACATTATAGAATTTGTCGGGCTGGAACTGCATCCACGGTGGATCGGTTCCGGCAAAGTATCGTAACAGTAAAAACGTCAACAACAAACAAAACAAGAACACAACAACATGGCAGAAGAAACCAAATTTGCGGACAGCTTCCTGGATCTCTCGAACCTCCCGAGCTCGATGGATGAACTGCTCAAGAACTCCGGAAGCACCAATGCCTTCAACAAGGGCAAGATCGTCGAAGGTACCATTGTCGCAAAACGGCCGGACGGCGCGCTCGTCGATATCGGCTACAAAGCGGAAGGTTTCATCCCCGCTTCTGAATTTCTCAAGTTTGATGAAGCGAACGTCGGCGACAAGATCGACGTCTATCTCGAAGAGATCGAAAACCGGAACAATATGCCGGAGCTGAGCCTGGAGAAGGCCAACTCGATCAAGGCCTGGAACCGGATCACCACCGAATACGGCGAAGGCCATGTTGTCAAGGGTTTCATGCGTCACCGCGTCAAGGGCGGCATCATGGTCGATGTCGAAGGCTTCCCCGCCTTCCTGCCCGGTTCGCAGCTGGATGTCGGCCCGGTGCGCAACATGGAGGACTACATCGGCAAGGAGTTCGACGTCAAGATCATCAAGATCAACCAGGATCGCCGGAACATCGTCGTCTCCCGCCGCGAACTGCTGGAGGAATCCCTCCGCGATCAGCGCAGCAAGCTGCTGGCTGAGATGAAGGTCGACGAGCTGCGCAAGGGCGTGGTCAAGAACATCACCGACTTCGGCGCCTTCATCGATCTGGGCGGCGTCGACGGGCTGCTTCACATCACCGACATCAGCTGGGGCCGCATCTCCCATCCCTCCGAGGTGCTCCAGGTCGGTCAGGAGATCGAAGTGGTCATCATCGGCATCGACAAGGAGAAGGAGCGCGTTTCGCTCGGTCTCAAGCAGAAGACCCGCAATCCGTGGGACGATGTGGTCGCCAAGTATCCGAAGGGCAGCCGCGTCACCGGCAAGGTGGTCAACATCATGCCGTACGGTGCGTTCGTCGAGATTGAAACCGGTGTCGAAGGTCTGATTCACGTCTCCGAGATGAGCTGGACCAAGCGGGTCAGCAAGGCGAGCGATGTGCTCAGCGTCGGCGAAGAGGTCGAGGCGGTCGTGCTCGACATCGATCGCGACAGCCGCAAGATCTCCCTCGGTCTGCGCCAGAAGGAGCGCAATCCGTGGGAAGTGCTGGCCGAGAAGTACCCGGTCGGCCGCCGGATCACCGGCAAGGTCCGCAACATGACCAGCTACGGCGCGTTTGTTGAAATCGAAAATGACATCGACGGCATGATCCACGTCTCCGACATGAGCTGGACCCGCAAGATCAACAATCCGAACGAAGTGCTCAAGCAGGGGCAGGAAGTCGAAGCGGTCATTCTGGACATCAATCCGGAACAGCAGCGCATCTCCCTCGGCCTCAAGCAGGCGGAATCCGATCCGTGGGCGAACATCAACGAGCTCTACAAGGTCGGCGACGTCGTCAAGGGCAAGGTCACCAAGATTGCGGCGTTCGGCGCCTTCGTCGAACTCTCCAACAAGATCGACGGACTCATTCACATTTCGCAGCTCAGCCGCGAGCATGTGGACAAGGTCAAGGATGTGCTCAACGTCGGCGATGAAGTCGAAGCCCGCGTGATCAAGGTCGACACCGACGAGCGTCGGATCGGTCTCTCGATCAAGGCGGTCGGCGAGAACTTCTCGCCTGAGGAGCTCAAGGCGGCCGAAGAGGAGTACACCGCGGCCCTCAAGCCGGGCGAAGACATGGTCGATATGGGCGAAGTCTTCAACAGCGAGGCGATGGCCGGACTGAAGCTCAACTGATCGTTTCCGATCGAATCGAAGCGCGGCGGATGATGATATCCGCCGCGTTTTCTTTTTTTGAGAGAGGTGGGGCAGGAATGGAGTTCAGTTTTTGAACCGCGGCAGGTACTCGGAGGGGGCGCAGCCCATGTGCCGCTTGAACTGGGCGGAGAATTCGTACGGCGAGCTGTAGCCGAGCCGTTCCGCGATGGAGGCGATCGAGAGCCCGGGGTCGCTCAGCAGCGCGCAGGCGGCGTCCAGCCGGCGCCGGATCCGGTAGCGGTGCGGCGAGATTCCCATTTCCGCTTTGAAAAATTTCCGGAAGTTCTCATAGCCGCAACCGTGGCGGCGGCAGAATCCCCGCAGATCGTCATTTCTCCGGAAATCCCCTCCCAGATAGGCACATGCCTGTTCGAGCAGTTTTTTGCGTTCGTCGCCCGATTTCGGAGATTCGCCGGAGAGCAGCAGCTGGGCAAGTTCAAGAATGTCCGGCAGCTGCCGGATCAGTTCGGCATCGGCGGAGTTCCGGAAACTGTCCCGCAATGCCAGAATGCGTTCCAGCATGCCCGGGGTGATCGCGGTGGTCAGCACGGGGTGTTTCCGTTCGGAGACGGCGCAGTTTTCCAGCAGGGCGGCCATGGTTTCGCCCAGTTGAAGAAAGCACTCCACCCAGCCGCTGTCCGGCTCGATCCTCGTCGTGTGCGGCACGCCGGCGAACCGCTGAAAACAGCTGCCCGCATGGAGGGGATACTCTGTGCCCGCGTTGTCGATGTACAGGCCCCGCCCGCGCAGGACCAGCACGATCACGTATTCCGGGTGGGCGCGGTTGATGTAATCGTTGGAACAGCCGGTTTTATCCATTACGCCGATGCCGTACCGTTCCGTCCGGAGCGTGCCGATCGAGCGATAAACGTTGAAGGGGGATGGCATTTTACCAGAAAACATATTCAACTTCCCCAATATGGATATTTCATTATTAAAAAAGGTGTGTTATCTTATACCCAAATCTCCGATGACAACGGAAAGGAATATATCATGAAATTGTTCGATTGCAAGCAGACCCGGCTGTGGGAGAACCCGATGTGTCCGGGAGTCAACCGGATGCGTTCCCGTTCCACGCTCTTCCCGTACGCGACGGAGGCCGAGGCGAAGGCCGGCTCGTGGGAGCCGTTCGACTGCCCGCGGATCATGAACCTCAACGGCGAGTGGAAGTTCCGCTACCTCACCCGCCCCGAACTGGTCGAGGAGGCGTTCACCTCCGAACGCTTCGACGATTCGGGCTGGGACAACATCGCCGTTCCGGGCAACTGGACCATGCAGGGGTACGATCACCCGCACTACACCAACGTCAAAATGCCGTGGCCGGAACAGCCGCCGTTCGTGCCGGAGGAGAACCCGACCGGCGTCTACCGCCGCACTTTCACCATCGGCGGCGACTGGAGCGGCCGCCGTACCATTCTGCATTTCGGCGGCGTCGAGAGCTGCTTCTTCGTCTACGTGAACGGCGTGGAAGTCGGCATGGCCAAGGATTCGCGGACCGATTCCGAATTTGATATCACGAAGTTCGTCCATCCCGGCGAGAATTCGCTGGCGGTGATCGTGCTGCGCTGGTCCGACGGCAGCGTGCTCGAGGATCAGGACCACTGGTGGATGGCCGGCATCTATCGCGACGTCTACCTCTATCATACGGCGAAGGAGTACATTCGCGACGTCTTCGCCAAGACCACGCTGGAGAACGACTACACCGACGGAATGATCGAACTCAAGATCGACGCCGGATTTGCCATGCCGATCCACCCGGAGGGCTATGCCGCGCTGGTCCGGCTCTACGATGCTGCGGGAACGCAGGTTCTGGCGGAACCGGTGAAGGTGGAGTTCTCCATCAACCAGGGTGTGGCGACCGGATGGACCTGGATTCCTGTGAAGAATCCGGCCCAATGGAGTGCCGAGCTGCCGAATCTTTACCGGCTGACCGTCGAGCTGGTCGATCCCGCCGGGAAGACGGTCGAGGCGACCGGCTGCCGGATCGGTTTCCGGTCGGTGGAGCTCTCCGGCGGAAATCTTCTGGTCAACGGCAAGGCGGTGAAGTTCTTCGGCGTCAACCGGCACGATCTGGATCCGCGCCATGGCAAGACCGTTTCGGTCGATCTGATGCGCCGCGATATCGAGCTCATGAAGCAGTTCAATTTCAATGCCATCCGCACCTGCCACTACCCGAATGACCCCCGGCTGCTCGCGCTGTGCGACGAGTACGGGCTCTATGTGATCGACGAGGCGAACATCGAGTGCCACGCCTTCTATGACTATCTGACCGACGATGCCGAATGGCTGCCGGCGATGATGGACCGTGTCACCCGGATGGTTCTCCGCGACAAGAATCACGCCTGCATCATCGAGTGGTCGCTCGGCAACGAGTCCGGCATCGGGTCGAACTTCGGGGCCTGCGCCGGCTGGATCCGCCGCTTCGACTCCTCCCGCCGGGTTCATTACGAGGGTGCGCTGCGCCAGCGCCGCCGCGGGGAACAGCTCTCCTGGGAACAGGCGACGTTCAACACCGACATCACCGATGTGGTCTGTCCGATGTATCCCCGTTTCAGCATGATCGACGAGTGGCTGAAACACGACGATCCGCGTCCGCTCATCATGTGCGAGTACACCCATGCGATGGGGAACAGCAACGGGTCGATCCGCCACTACTTCGAACTCTTCCGCAAGGAGCGCCGGATGCAGGGCGGCTACATCTGGGACTGGGTCGACCAGGGGCTGGAAAAGACCGACGAAAAGGGGCGCAAGTACTGGGCATACGGCGGCGATTTCGGCGACACGCCCAACGATTTCGACTTCTGCATCAACGGCATGATCTGGCCGGACCGGACGCCGCACCCGTCGATGTACGAATTCAAGTATCTGGCCAAGCCCTTCACCATCCGGCCGGTCGAACTCTCCTCCGGGAAGTTTGAGCTGGTCAACTACAACTTCTTCAAGGGGCTGGACGAGTATGAATTCCAGTGGCGGATCGAGGTGGACGGCAAAGTGACCGCCTCCGGCAGACAGCCGATGCCGGAGGTCGCTCCGGAAGGAACGGCGCTCTTCACCGTCGACTGGACTTTGCCGGAGCTTTCGGCGCATCAGGAGGCGTTCATCCTCTTCACGGCAACGTTGAAGAACGGCAGTTGCTATGCGCCGGCCGGATTCGAGGTCGGGCATGAGGAGTTCGCGCTGGAACTGCCGCCGGTGGTCGGCGCGGCGAAGCCGCTGCCCGCGTCTCCGGTAGCCCTGACCGGACGGACCGCTTCGGCGGGGGATTCGGTCATCGAATTCAGCGAGGCGGGGATGCCGCTCTCCTGGAAGTTCCGCGGAACGGAGCTGCTGGCCGCCGCGACGGCGGAGAACCTCTATCGCGGCGCGACCGACAACGACGCGATCCGCTGCAACGTTCATCATGACGGGTACACGGCCGGTTACCGCTGGCTGGAGGTCTACGGACTGGACAAGATTGTCGGCAAGGAGTCCGGCGGCGAATTCCAGGCGGATGGAACCGGGGTTTCGATTCTCTCGTCGGTTGCGTACCAGGCGAAGAACGGCGCGGTGCTGACGGTCCGGCGGAACCTCCGGTTCACGCAGAGCGGCGCGCTGGCGGTCAATCTGGAATTCGGCGTTCCGGCGGAGCTGGACGATCTGCCGCGGCTCGGCTGGTTCCTGACGCTGCCGGCCGGATTTGAGAACTTCCGCTACTACGGCAACGGGCCGCAGGAGAACTACTGCGACCGGAATGCCGGAAGCATCGTTTCGCGCTTCGAAAGCAGTGTCACCGAACAGTATGTGCCGTACATTCTGCCGCAGGAGTGCGGCAACCACACGGCCGTGCGCTGGGCGTCGGTGGACGACGGCCGCAACGGAATGCTGGCGGTGGCGCCGACCCTGATGGAGTGCTCGGCGCACCACTTCACGCCGGCGGACTTCTTCGGCGCGCTGCACACCAACGAGCTGGAACCGCGGGCGGAGACCTTCTTCAACCTCGACCTCGCGCAGCGGGGACTCGGGACCGCGACCTGCGGAGAAGATGCGCTGCCGCGTTACCGGATTCACTCCGGAGTGCACCGGTTCCATCTCTGGCTCATGCCCTTTGCGGCGACGGAGGATCCGGGCGATCTGGCCCGGCGGCTGCTCTGACGGGAGAGCCTCGAAACAAAACGGCGCGGGGAAAATATGCTCCACGCCGTTTTTTTTGCCCGGAGTCGGGGGAGGGGCGAATCCGATTACGCGTCGAGCGAACGGATCATCTCTTTGAGGGTGGCTTCCAGCGTATGACGCGGCTCCCAGCCGGTGGCGGCGCGGAGTTTAGAATTGTCCCCGATGATGACCAGATTGTCGGCCGGGCGGACCCGGGCGGGATCGACCTGAATGTCGACGTCGACGCCGAGAAATCCGGCGATGGTGTCGATGACGGTGCGGAGCCGGGTGCCTCGACCGCTGCAGACGTTGTAGATTTCGCCGGAGCGCCCGGTCCGGAGCAGCCGGTAATAGGCGTCGGCCACGTCGCGCACATCCAGAAAGTCGCGGATGATTTCGATGTTGCCGACGTGGAGAACCCCGCGGCCGTTGTGGCGGGAGAGCTCCACCAGCTGACGGACGAAGGAGGGGACGACGAAGGTGTCGCGCTGCCCGGGGCCGATATGGTTGAAGGAGCGGGTGATGACGATATCCAGCCCGTAACTGTGTGCGTAGAGGCGTGAAAGCAGCTCCTGCGAGACTCTGGCGACGGAGTAGGGGTTGTTGGGGTGGAGTTCATACTCTTCGCGGAGCGGCATTTTTTCCGGCGGATAATTGCCGTACTCCTCGGAGGAGCCGACCGAGAGGAGTCTGGTTTTCAAGCCGAGGCGGTGCAGTGCTTCGACGATGTTGAGAAAGATGTTGGTGTTGTTGATAAAGCTTTCGACCGGCTTCTGCCAGCTGGCGGAGACGGAGCTCACGGAAGCGAGGTGGATGATCCAGTCCGGGGCAAGTTCCGCGAGAAACGCGGCGAGGCTCTCCTTGTCGATGAGGTCGAGCCGCCGGTAGCGGACCCCCATGTTCTCCCACGGGCAGACGGGCGCGACATCGACGCCGAAGAGTTCGGAGTCGGGTTCCCGCTGCAGGAGATGGCGGATCAGATGTTGCGCGACGAATCCGCAGACGCCGGTGATCAGAATTTTTCTCATACGGCAATATAGTTCCGCCGGGCGGCTTTGTCAAGGGGAAAACCGCCCGGCGGGAGCATTGCAGTCGGAATCACGGAAAAGAATTTCCGATTACTCCAACTCCACAACTTTGATATGGTCGATCCACAGGACGTCCGTCCGGCTGTTGCAGGCGATCATCAGGCGAAGCGAACCAGCGAGGGGTGCGGTGAATTCCCGGGAGAATGTTGTCCAGCGGGGAATTTCTGGCGGCAGTTTCACATACATCTGGTCATACCAGCCATTGATGTCGGAACAGCATCCCAGCTTCGGCGCCGAACAGTTTTTCCCTTTCAAGCGGAAATCCGCCCGGTACTTTTTCCCGGGGGTCAGGGCGAGGGGAATGGAGTATTTGCAGACGCCTTTCTCTCCGTCGTGCGTGAGCTGCATGGCGTTGGAGCGGTTTTCCCCGGCTCCGCTGACGACGCGGGAACAGTTCCGGCGGGAGGTGTGGATATGCCGGTAGCCCGTCATTGCCGAATCTTCGAAATTTTCCTCAAATACGATACGGGCGGCGGGCTTTTCCACGGCGGGGGAATCCGGCTCACACCAGGCGTCGGCAAAGGCGTTGAGACGGCGGCCGTCAATCACCGAGCCGGGGAAACGTTCCAGATAGCGTCGGGAGGTGAGGACGTCATGATCGTTGACCGCGACAGCAAATCCGAATCTGCCGCGTTTCGGAACCTCCGCGAAATCGCGGCCCAGTTTCTGCCAGGGAATCGCAAATTCATACAGGAACCGGTTGTTTCTATAGGTGATCGCCAGTTCGCAGTCATCCAGAAGTTTGTAGATGAAACTTCTGTTGTCCCCTTGCGGGACTGGATGCTCCCACCAGGCGCGCGGCCCCTCCGGCGTAAGGGCAAAAAGCAGGGCTTCGATCTTTTTCGGGTCTGTTTCATCCGGATCCGCCGTCAGCAGCAGCTGAACGGAGTCCTCCTGCCAGCAGCGGAAATCACTCCGGGTCTGCGAAAAGGCCTGATCGCGCACTTCGGCTGCAAAATAGAGCTTCTGCGAATCCCAGGCGAGGAAGGTCACGGCGCTGCAATCGTCGGGAGTCCAGCTACCGCCGTAGCTGCCCAGCGTATACTCCTCGCGGTCCAGCCGCAGCGGCAGCGCGTTTTTCCAGTCGTCAAGTTTGCCGTCGATTGCCCCGTCTTTCATTCGTCTCGTCGCCGTGCCGAAATCGACATCGAGACCTTTGACGTCGAAGACTCTGCCGTCGCTCAGAAGAAAACAGGCATCGACCTTGTAATCGGCGCCTGCCAGTTTGCGGGCCTTTTCCGGCGCGAGAGTCACGGCAGTGGCCCATTCGCTCTGCGCGGGGATCTGGATCGGAACAATCGCCAGGGCATCGCCGCCGATTCCGCCGGGAGTGAGTTTGACCTTCCCCCGAACCGTCTTTTTCTCGCGGTTGAAAAATTTCAGCGGCAACTTGCCGGGGCGTTCGTGCAGCAGGGGAATTGTTAGACCGATTGCCGGCGGGCATTCAAAATTATCGAACCGGGTGATTCTGGCCGGTTTCCCGCTGATTTCGGTGGAGACTGCGATGGAGTTCGCCCCGCCCGTGCTCGACGCCGTCAGCGTCAGCTCTCCCCAGCCGGAGCCGCCGGCCGGGACGGTCACCTCCGCCGGCTTGCCCTGCCAGCCGGGCGGCAGCAGAGGGCGGATCGTCACCTTTTGCGGCTGGTCCGAGTAGTTTGAAACCTGAAATTTGGTTTTCACCGGCACGTTGGCCGGGAAGACCAGACGTTCCGTCAGCTTGCCGGAGCCATCCTTCTGGTAGAGATTGGTGAAGACGGCATATTGCACCACTTCACCGCGCTTCGACAGGAACTGCGCGGTTCGCTGCAGCATATCGAGCGCCGAGCGGCATGCGGTCCGGTTGAGCTCGTCGCGACAGAGGGGCAGTTGCAGGGCGAACCGGTCCATCTGCCGCAGAACGTAGCGCAACGCCGGGCGATCGAGAAGCTGCCCGTTTTCCGCCTCGATCTGACGGAGGAAAGGCGCCGGAGCGGCCGGTTGGAATCCGGTTGCATTGTCGGGGAAATTCCAGATCGCCGCAAGATACCAGCAAAGGGCCGAGTGAAGCAGAGCCGCGTCAATGCGGTTGAACCCCGTGCCGTCCGGCAGATGTTCCATCAGGGCGAGCAGCGCCCGGCGCAATCCGGGGGTGTCGGTTGCCTGGATGGAGCGGAACGCCTTGAACGCCGGGCGCGGATTGCGTTGAAGAAAATTCTGGAAACGGGCTGCCAGTTTTTTCACCCGGGCTTCCGCGGCAAGCATGACGACCTCGCGCGGAATGCCGTTGAATGTCGTCGGCGTCCGGGAGATGCGGACCTTTTCCAACGGAACCGGATTCCCGAACAGATCCTGGCAGGAGCTGCCGTTGACGGTGGGGCGCCAGCTCCCTTCCGCGGGAGTCCATTGAATGGCGAATGCATCGCCGAAACGATCGTACACCGCCGTATAGATCCGGCGGGCGGAATCGATGTGAAGTCCGACGAACCGGGCGCCCTGACGGCTGCGGGCGAAATGGTGGAGGGCGACGCCGGCGGGCTGTTGGCCGGTGTTGTAGTCGCGGTTCCAGTTGTAGACCACCTGGGTGAGCAGTTCCGCGGCGTCGGCCAGAATCAGCGAACGGACATACAGTGCGCTCCTGGCCTGCTCCTCCTGCAGCCCGCCGTTGGGCCACCCGAACTCCGTCTGCCGGACCTCCCGGAAGCCACCGGCGGAAAAGACCAGATTGTGAAGCGCATCAAGTTCCCGGAGCGTATTGGTCTGCTCGTAGGAAACCTGTTCGGAACAGGTGGAGTTGTTGGTGTAGGGATGGACCACAAAGACATCCACCGTATCAAAAAGTCTCCTTCCCAGCTGCAGATTGAGCCAGTTGTAGTCAATCTGAGCTGTTCCGGAGATCTCGATTGTGGCGAACGGCTGGCGGGAGCGAATTCCCGAAGCCCCGTGGCGGGCGATTTCCGTGTAAATGAATTTGTCGCCGCCGTTGCCTTCGTTGCTGAGTTCGTGGGTGTCGACCATGCCGCGCGTGGCCTGGGCGAAGGCTTGCAGGTAATGCCCGTAGCCGGAGGCGAATTCGGGGAGGTTGTCCTTCCGGTAAAATGGCGGCGCATGGTAGGTGCAGGCCAGCGTTTCCAGTCTCACATTTGCGGCGGTATGCTGTTGGATCGAAGCGAGAACTTTTGAAAAATCATAGTTCCCCCGACTCGGTTCATTGGTCGCCCATTTGGGGAACTCAAACCGCACCCAGCGCCGCCCCAGCCGCTCCGACTCTTCCGGCGTGGTTCTGTCGACGCAGCCGCCGACCGGACCGTAGCGGAACTCATACCGCCGTTCCGCGTCGGAACGGTAACGATCGCATCCGGTCGTCATGACCTGCGCGATGGCGTGCGGGCGGAACGTGGGGGATTGCGACTGATATCTCACCGTGTAGCTCCCGAATGGAACGGGAAAGGAAACGCTGGTTTCGCCGTTCCCGGCGGCCTGGATCGTTTTCCGGTGCAGAACCTTGCCGGTATAATTGTCGGTTACGGAGAGTTCGCCGCTGCGGCATTCCGGTGCATCCGCTTCGGTGAATTTCAGTACGGCCGGCAGCGAATTTCTGCCGTAGGAGAAGGCCGGCACCTTCAGTTCTGCGCTGTACAGCAGCGGAACTGCGCCGGCGGAAACTGCTATGAAAATTCGATGGAATAAGCGCATCATAGGACGTTTTATTTTGCAAATTGAGCCATTGGAGATGGGAGAAATCCGGTCCGTTCCTGGTTACAGCGCCACGGAACCCAGGCCGAGATTGTAGACGCTCGCGCCTTCCCCCATGAATTTTTCCCGCACATCCGCCGCGGCCGCGGCACGGGCCGAGCCGTCTCCTGCGGCGACGTTGGCACGGTTGTTGTGACGAAGATGCAGATAAAGCTGTGTGCCTCCTCCGGCGGAGATAATATACAGCTGTGTTTGGGTGGCGGGCTTGATCGTATCGCCATAGATGACAAATTTTCCGGGGCGCGGATAACGTTCCACATTGACATAACGGTTTAATTCTGAATCGGGCGCGAAAAATCTTTCATACTCAAGTTCCCGTTCCTCCGGCCAGAGATACCCATGTCCGCCATAGATCTCGGTACCTTTATTGGTATCTTCTATGTCGAAACTGCTCTCTACAGAAGGACAGGTGACGAGCTTGTTGCTGATGCTGTATCCAAGTCTTTTAAATACAAATGGGTATGTTACCGGATACAGATCGCTGTTCCGGGTGATGGACCAGCCGTCGTAATCGCGGGAATACATGGTACTGATTGCTCCGAGCTGTTTTAAATTTCCCAGGCAGGCTGTCGATTTTCCTCTTTCGCGTGCTTTATTCAGGGCCGGCAGCAGCATTGCCGCCAGGATTGCAATGATAGCGATTACGACAAGAAGCTCGATCATGGTAAATAATTTTCTCATGGTATCCTCCCAAAAATAAGGTTAGTCGAGAGCCAATTTCAAAAAGATTGGCTTTTTCCTGTAAATAACTCTTTTTCTCATGTGCCAAGCCCATCTTGACACATCCAGTACGACTTTCAAGAAAAATGCCCGAAGCATTTTCTCCCGGTCTTTCATCGGCCGTCCCAATCCGCTCCAGCGTAGCGTGCTGGTGATGAATCGTGACGGCTTAATCATTTCAACAATCCGCAAAAACTCCTTCATTTTTGCGGTTA
>NZ_DBEXAY010000083.1:0-9503 GCF_048170485.1 Victivallis sp.
TTTTTACGAAAATAAAAACGATGTATCGGATGAGGCAATTTGCGCCCTGAATGCATCGCGTTTCGTTTTCCGGGGAACTTGAAGGGGGAAAAGTGGAGCCGACTGTCGGGATCGAACCGACGACCTGCTGATTACAAGTCAACCGCTCTAGCCAGCTGAGCTAAGTCGGCACCGGATAAAACTAATATAGTCCGCAATGGCCCGCTTGACAAATCGTTTCCCGGTAAAAAATGCGGTTTTTCCTTGATTTTTTCCAAAAAAATGGTACATTTACTCTTCCGTATATGTTTTAATTTCAACTTCTGCGGGACCTTTCACGGAATATGGCTGAGGAAACAACCGTACAATACGACGGCAGTGCAATCAAAACCCTTTCGGCGCTGGAACACATCCGGCTCCGGCCCGGTATGTACATCGGGCGCATGGGCGACGGTTCGCATCCCGACGACGGGATCTACATCCTCATCAAGGAGATCATCGACAACAGCATCGACGAGTTCATCATGGGCCACGGCAAACGGATCGAACTCGCCATCGACGATCACTGCGTCTCCATCCGCGACTTCGGCCGCGGCATTCCGCTCGACAAGGTGGTCGAATGCGTCTCTGTGATGAATACCGGCGGCAAATACAACGACGACGTCTTCAAGTTCTCCATCGGCCTCAACGGCGTCGGTACCAAGGCGGTCAACGCCCTTTCGGAATCCTTCCTCGTGCGTTCCATCCGCGACGGCCGGTTCCACGAGGCGCGCTTCGAACGCGGGGTGCTGACCGGCGAGGAGACCGGGGATTCCTCCGAGAAGAACGGCACGTTTGTCCGCTTCGTCCCCGATGCGCAGCTCTTCCCCAACTACGGATTCAAGCTCGAATACATCGAGAAACGGCTCTGGATGTACGCCTATCTCAACAGCGGGCTCTCACTCTATTTCAACGGGCAGCGCTACTATTCCGCCAACGGCCTGCAGGATCTGCTCGAATCCGAGACCGGCGAGGAGCGGCTTTACAACATCATCGCCTACCGCTCCAAGACGATCGAATTCGCGCTCACCCACAGCGACAACTACGGCGAAACCAGTTTCAGTTTCGTCAACGGGCAGTACACCAACGACGGCGGCACCCACCTCTCGGCGTTCAAGGAGGGGGTGCTCAAGGGGATCAACGAGTTCTCCGGCAAGAACTACAAGGCCGATGAGATCCGCGACGGCATGATCGGCGCGATCGCGATTAAGGTCAAGGATCCGGTCTTCGAGTCGCAGACCAAGAACAAGCTCGGCAACACCGATGTGCGCGGCCCCATCGTCGCGGCGGTGCGCGACGCCGTCGTCGATTACCTCCACAAGAACCGCGAAGTTGCCGAAATCCTGCTCGACAAGGTCGCCCGCAACGAACAGATGCACCGCCAGATTCAGGAGGTCAAGAAGAAGGGGCGCGAAACCCAGCAGAAGACCCGGTTGCGCATTCCCAAGCTCAAGGACTGCAAGTTCCACATCGGCGACAAATGGCCGCGGCAGCTGGAGAAACGCGACACGATGATCTTCCTCACCGAGGGGGATTCGGCGGCCGGTTCGCTCGAGGTCTGCCGCGACGTCAACTGTCAGGCGATCTTCGCGCTGCGCGGCAAGCCGATGAACTGCTACGGCGAAAAGTTCGACAAGATCTACAGCAACGAGGAGCTGACCTTTCTGATGCAGGCGCTCGGCATCGAGGACGACATCGAGAATCTCCGCTACGACAAGGTGGTGATCGCGACCGATGCCGATGTCGACGGGCTGCACATCCGCAATCTGCTCATTACCTATTTTCTCTGCTTTTTCGAACAGCTGGTGCTCTCCGGCCACCTCTACGTGCTGGAGACGCCGCTCTTCCGCGTGCAGAAGCCGAAGGAGAAGCCGGTCTACTGCTACAGCGAGGCCGAACGGGATTCCGCCGCCGCGAAGCTCGGGAAGAAGGCGGAGATCACCCGATTCAAGGGGCTGGGGGAGATTTCGCCGAAGGAGTTCGGCCAGTTCATCGGCGAGGAGATCAAACTTCAGCCGGTCACGCTTGAGAACATGCGCAACGTGCCCGAGCTGCTCGGCTTCTTCATGGGCAGCAACACCCCGAAGCGCCGCGAATATATCATGAACAACCTGGAAGTGCATAAATATGAGTGAGGAAACGGAGAAGCCTGAACTTGACGCTCCGGTTCCCGCCGAACCGGAAGAGGCGCAGGGGAACGGCGAAGCGGGCGAAGGCGAGAACGGCAGTGTCGCCGCCGAACGTTACCGCGGCAACAACGACTATTTCCGGATGATGATGGACCGGAACTTCCTGGAATACGCGAGCTACGTCATCAAGGACCGCGCCATTCCGGATGTTGACGACGGTCTCAAGCCGGTGCAGCGCCGGGTGCTCTGGGCGCTCTATCAGGTGTACGACGGGCGCACCCACAAGGTGGCGAACATCGTCGGCAACACGATGCACTTTCATCCGCACGGCAACGCGTCGATCGAAGATGCGCTGGTGGTGCTTGCCAACAAGGAGTATTACATCACCCGGCAGGGGAATTTCGGCAACATCCTGACCGGCAGTCCGGCGGCGGCGGGGCGGTACATCGAGTGCAGTCTTTCGCCGCTCGGGCATGAGGTATTGTTCAACAACGACATCACCGAATTCGTCGACACCTACGACGGGCGGGGGATCGAGCCGGTGGTGCTTCCGGCGAAGGTGCCGTCGCTCCTGATGCTCGGCAGCGACGGCATCGCGGTCGGCATGGCGACGAAGATCATGCCGCACAACTTCAACGAACTGCTCGAGGCGGAGATCGCGGAGCTGCGGGGCGAACCCTTCCAGCTCTACCCGGATTTCCAGCAGGGCGGGCTGATGGATGTGCGCGAATACAACGACGGCAACGGCAAGATTACGCTGCGGGCGAAGATCGAAATCGTCGGCCGCGACCTCATCATCCGCGAAATTCCGGCCACCACCACCACCGAGACGCTGGTGGCGTCGATCGAGAAGGCGGCCGAGAAGAACAAGATCAAGATTTCGAGCGTCAACGACTACACCACCGACAAGGTGGAGATCAAGGTGGTGCCGACCCGCGGATACGATCCGGAGAAGACGATGCAGGGGCTGTACATGTACACCGACTGCTCGGTTTCGATTTCGGTGAACATGACGGTGATCCGCGAGAGCCGCCCGGTGCAGATGAGCGTGTCGGAGGTGCTCCGGCGCAATACCGCGAAACTGCTGGAGCATCTGAAGCGGGAGCTGGAGATCGATCTGGAGCGTCAGGAGGCGCTCTTCCACGCTAAGACGCTGGCGCAGATCTTCTTCGAGAACCGCATCTACAAGAAGATCGAGGAGTGCAAGAGCCAGGAGGAGGAGTACGCCGAGGTGCACGCCGGGCTGGCCCCCTTCCGCGACATGCTGCGGCGCGACGTCACCGACGAGGATATCGACAAACTGCTCGCCCTGCCGGTGCGCCGGATCAGCCGGTTCGACATCGAGAAGAACCAGCGCGAACTGGCCGAGGTGCTGGCGAAGATGGAGGAGATCAAGCGCAACCTCGGCAACCTCAAGGGGTATGCGATCCGGTATCTGAAGGGGCTGATCGCGAAGTACGGCAGGGAGTTCCCGCGCCGCACCGAGATCGAACACTTCGAGAAGATCGACCGCCGCGAGGCGGCGCTCAACAACATCAAGGTCGGCTGGGATCGCAAGAACGGCTACATCGGCACCTCGATCAAGAGCGACGACATCGTCGCCTGCAACGAGTTCGACCGCTTCCTCTGCGTCGAAAAGAGCGGCGCCTACAAGGTGATTGCGCTGCCGCCGGAGAAGCTCTTCATCGGGAAATTGTACGACTTCCGCAAATATGATGAAACCACGGTGTTCGGTGTGATCTACCGCGAGGTGAAGTCGGGCAAATACTACGGCAAACGCAGTGCGATCGGCGGATTCATCCTCGATAAGGAGTACGCGCTCTGTCCGCCCGGCTGCCGGCTGGAACTGCTGACTCCGCGTGCGGATGCGATCTATCTGCTGACTGAGACCGGGGCGCGCAACCGCCAGACCCAGCGCGAGATCAATCTGATGGAGCTGCCGGTGCGCAGCCCGAAGGCGCGCGGACTTTTGATCGGTTCGAAGCCGATTGTCAAGATCACTCATTCGCGTTATCTTACGCCCGAGGAGCTGGAAGCGTTCCGGGTTGCCGAATCCGTTGAAGAGGCGGAACCGGCCGAGGGAGAAAACGAAACCACGCCGGAAGTTCCTGCGGTGGAGGCCGTTCAGGACGCGGTTCCGGCGGAGGCTCCGGCGGCTCCGAAGAAGAGAGCGGTGAAACCGTCACCGGAATCCGCCGTAAAAGCGGAGCCGGAGCCGGAACCCGTACCGGAACCCGCCAAGGAGCCGGAACCGGAACCCGTGGTGGAGCCGGAACCCGTTGCGGAACCGGAACCCGTGGTGGAACCGGAACCCGTTGCGGAGTCGGAATCCGTTGCGGGACCGGAATCGGAACCCGCCGAGAAATCGGAACCGGAACCGGAACCGGAACCGAAGTCGGAACCCGCCGAGAAATCGGAACCCGTGGCGGAGCCGGAACCCGTACCGGAAATTCCGGAAGAAAAAGGGGAAAATCCGGCTCCGGTGACAGACGAGGATGCCCCCCCCTGGCGTACCGATGAGGAAACCACGGCGACGGAGGCTGTGCCGGAACCGGCTCCGGCAACATCGACGGCTTCCGGAGAGGCCGGAGAAGCTCTGGTGCTGGACGATACGCCGTTGCGGCCGCGCCGGTCGCGTCGGCCGCGGGAGAAGGCTCCGGCGGCCGAGCCGGCTCCGCCGCCACCCCCGCCGGACGATGAGGATTTCGGCATGGTGCAGCCGGAGTTTGGATTTTAAATTTCAGGAGAGAAAATATGGCATTTCTGCAGTGTTCTTTTCATTCGGATGTTCTCGGGCGGGCCTGTTCGATGAACGTCATTCTGCCGCAGAAGGTGACGACCCAGATCGGCATGACCAGTTCCGGCGGCGGAAATCGCCGCTACCCGGTGCTCTATCTGCTGCACGGACTGAGCGACGACCACACCATCTGGTCGCGCCGGACCTCGATTGAGCGGTATGCCGCCGAATATGAACTGGCGGTGGTCATGCCGGATGGCGAACGCGGATTCTACACCGATATGATGCAGGGGCCGCGCTACTGGACCATGCTCACCGAAGAGCTGCCGGCGATCGCCGCTTCGTTTTTCCCGATCAGCACCCGGCGGGAGGATACCTATGTCGCCGGGCTGTCGATGGGCGGTTACGGGGCGCTCAAGTGCGCACTCCGGCTGCCGGAGCGTTATGCCGCGGCCGTCGCGCTCTCCTCGGTGGCGGATGTTCGTTCCTGGTTGGAGACCTGCCGGATGAACCGGGAGGAGGCGACGCAGATTTTCGGCACGGTGAAGGATCTGATTCCAGGTCGCAACGATCTCTTCGCCCTCGCGGAGGAGACGGTGAAGCTGGCCTCGCCGCCGCGGCTGATGATGGTCTGCGGCACCGAGGATGGATTGCTCAAAGCCAACCGGGCGCTCCGGGCGCATCTGGAGTCGTTGCATTATCCGGGATTCCGTTACGAGGAGGGGCCGGGCGCCCATTCGTGGGAATTCTGGGATCACTGGATCGTCGAGGGGCTGAAGTTTCTGATGGAAGGGCGGTCCGATGTCCGCTGAACCGGTTCCATCGGTGGAGGATTTCCGCCATGTTTCCCCGCTCCGGCGCGCCTGGGTGCTCTTCTGGGCCTACGTCAGGATCACCTCGCTGGTGATCGGCGGCGGCTATGCGATCATCGCGGCGGCGCAGGATGAATTTGTCCGGCGGCGCAAATGGCTCACCGAGGACGATGTGCTCGAAATGATCACCATCACCCAGACGGTGCCGGGAATTCTCGCCACCAATTCGGCGATCTACGTCGGCTGGCGGATCGGCGGATATGCCGGTGCGTTCGCCGCCATGATCGGTTCGATTCTGCCGTCGCTGGTCATCATCATTTTGATTGCGGCGGGCATTTCCAGCATTCAGAGCACGATCGACACTCCGGCGGTGCAGGGGGCGTTCAAGGGGATCATCGGCTGTATCGTCGGCATGGTGATCGTCACTGCGCTCAAGATGCGGCGCAAGGCGGTGGTCAACCCCTTCGGCTGGATTGTCGCCTGCGGTTGCTTCCTCGGGCTGACCGTATTCAAAGTGGGACCGGCGTGGCTGATTGTCTGCTCCATTGCCGCCGGTCTGGCGAAGGTGGCTGTGGACCGGATTGTCGCCCGCGGCCGTGCGAAACAGGAGGCGGAACGATGATCTCGCTTTTCGGTCTTTACTGGGTTTTCTTCAAGTTCGGACTGCTCTGCTTCGGCGGCGGTTACATGCTGGTGCCGCTGCTCACCGCTGAACTGGTCGGGCCGGGGAAGCCGCTCGCACCGGAGGAGTTCGCCAATCTGCTTTCGATTGCGCAGGCGACGCCCGGGCCGATCGGCATCAACACCGCCACCTACGTCGGGTATACGCAGCACGGCGTGGTGGGGGCGGTCCTCGCCACGCTGGGCATGATTACGCCGGCGATGATTCTGGTGATTCTGGCGATCCGTCTGCTGAAGCGTTGGGAGTCGAGCCTGGCGGTGCAGGGGTTTCTCACCGGGATGCGTCCGGCCTCCTTCGGCCTGATCCTTTCGGCGGCGGTGATCTTCGCGGAGCTCTCGGTTTTCACCGGTGAGATTCCGTGGGGAAAACTGCTGGAGGGGGGCTTCTGGGGCGAGATCGGAATCCGCCCGGCGGCGCTGTTGATCGCGGCGGCCACCACGGTGATCATGCTCCGGACGAAGATCTCTTTCATGTATCTGTTGCTTCCGTCTGCCGTGCTCGGCGCATTTTTCTGCCGCTGACCGGGATGGAAAAAGAGAACCGGGCCATTACATTTTGCTGATATTTCGCCGGTTCGGCTGAAATCTGATTTGAAAAATCGGCATTTTGGTGTATAAGTGTATACTATCGTATCCGTGTTCCGGCGGTCTCTTCCGGGGGCGGATGAAGTGAAATGCATCATGACGGCGCGGCCGGCGGGCCGGCCGTTTTCAACCTCAAGGGGAGAATAGAAGAAATGAGACAGAATCGATGGATGGTGTCGTTGTTCGCCGCCGGTGCGGTGGCGTTTTCCGCCGGTGCCGCGGAGGCGGCCAAGCCGGCTCCGGCCAAGGCGGCTCCGGCCGCGGAGGCGAAAAAGGCTCCGGAAGATGTCTGGAAGCTGATTCCGGATACCGTTGCGGAAGTGGACGGCAAGAGCGTCAGCAAGGATGAATTCGTGAAGTTCCTGCTCAAGAGCATTCCGGACGGCAAGATTCCGGAAGGTCTGACGGCGGAGATGATCCGCAAGGAGGCTCCGGGGCTGGTCAAGCAGATGGTGCTGGACCGTCTGATCTCGGCGCAGGTGGAGAAGGCGGGGATCAAATCCTCGTATGAGATGGCCAAGGCCAAGCTCAATGAGCGGTTCAAGTCGTTCGATCCGCAGCAGCTTGAGATGATCAAGATGCAGATGGCGCAGTCCGGCAAGGATTTCGACAAGCTGCTCGACGAGCAGGCGAAGAATCCGCAGATCCAGAAGGATGTCGCCATCGGCGAATTCCTCGAGAAGAACGTGATGAAGACGGTGAAGGTCACCGATGAAGAGGTCCGGAAGTACTACGAGGACAACAAGGCCACGCAGTTCACCGAACCGGCCGACCAGCCGGATATGGTCCGCGCCTCGCACATCCTCATCATGGCGGAAGAGGGCAAGGCGAAGCCGGAGGAGATGAAGGCCGCGCTGGACAAGGCGACCAAGATCATGGCGGATCTGAAGAAGAATCCGGAGAAGTTCGAGGAGGTTGCCAAGGCGGAAAGTCAGTGCCCGAGCTCCCGGCAGGGCGGTTCGCTCGGCGCGTTCGGCAAGGGCCAGATGGTGCCGGAGTTTGAAAAGGCCGCCTTCGAACTGAAGGAAGGGGAACTCACCGGCCCGGTCAAGACCAAGTTCGGCTATCATATCATCCGCCGCGATGCGGCCAAGGGGCCGACGGTGATGCCGTTTGAGACGGTGAAGCCGCAGCTGACCAAGTTCCTCGAGAGCCGCAAGCAGCAGCAGGCCTTCCTGGACTACATCAAGAAGCTGGAGACGGAACACAAGGTCAAGTACACGATGCCGCTGGAAGTTCCCCAGCTCCCCGGTGCCGCGACGGCGCCGGCGGCGAAGTAAGGCGAGTGTTCGGAATCGGCCGGTGGAAGTGAAATTCCGCCGGCCGTTTTGGTTATTCCGCTCCGGTTCCGGGGCGGGCGGGGAAATGACGGGGAAATTGGGATCATGAGAGCTGGGGCGGTGATTGTACTGATTGCGGCGGCGTTTTGCGCGGTTGCCGCGGCGCCGGCGAAACCGGCGCAGAACAGCGGCAAGACAAAGCCTGCGGCGGCGAAACCGGCTGCGCCTGCTCCGGATCTCAGCCGCGATCCGGTCTGGGGGCAGTTTCCGGCGGTGATGGCGGAGTATCGCGGGGGCAAGGTGACCCGCGAGGAGTTTGTCCGCTACGCGCAGGCCGCCCAGCCGAACCCGAAGAAATGGAGCCGGGCCTCCGCCGCCCGGACCGCTCCCGGGCTGCTCAAGGGGATGATCGACGAGCGGCTGTTTGCGGAGGCGCAGAAAAAGGCCGGATACCTTCCGTCGGCGGAGCGGACCCGGGCGATGCTCCGGGAGAAATACGCCGCACTGCCCGAAGAGACTGTCAAGGCGATTGCGCTCGAGGTGATGCGCAAAGAGAAGAGTTTCGACCAGTTTCTCGACCGAATCAGTCGCAATCCGGGGATCCAGAAACAGGCGGCCGCCCACGCGTTTTTCCGTCAGGAAGTGCTGGCGAAGGCGAATCTGAAGATCACCGACCAGGAGGCGCGCAACTTCTACAACTCCAACCGCTGGGGGTTCCGGTTCAGCGATTCGTCCCGTTCGGTGCGGACCACGCAGATCATGCTCGACGCGCGCACGAAGCAGGAGAAACAGGCGGCCCGCAGTGAGATGATGAAGTTTGCGCGGGAACTCAAAAAGAATCCGGGGCGCTTCAACGCGCTGGCCGCCACCTGCGCTCTGCGCCCGGACGGGCGGCTCTCCGGCCCGGTCGCTCCGTTTGAGCCGAACCGGAAACAGATTTACGCCGCTTATGAGAAGGCGGCGGTGAAACTCCGTCCGGGGGAGATCACGCCGGAGCCGGTCGAGACCGAGGCGGGAATTCACCTGATCCGGCGCGACGCGGTGCAGGGGAACCGCCAGCACAGCTACGAAGAGGTGCGGGAGGAGCTGATGGCCTACCTGCGCGAGCGGCGGGAGTACGAAGTGCTGGCAAACTACCTCTCCGGTCTGGAGAAGGCCGCCGGGGTGAAATTTCACATCGCCATGCCGGAATTCAACTGACGCCTGCCGGCCCCCGTATCCTTTCCCGACGAAAGAGTTGCCGAGCGAAATTTTTTTTATT
>NZ_DBEXAY010000084.1:0-7204 GCF_048170485.1 Victivallis sp.
ATATTTACCAGGATTCGCACAACTATAATCCAACTCAACGAAAAGGAAAAACCGGAAATGGGTAATTTTAAAAAACAATCAACTCAGGCTCAAATAGGGTGGTTAGAATGACGATTTCAAAGAATTATGGGACGGCAGTGAGCTATATTGTGTATTCTTTTTCTGTACTGGCTATTTTTACCCAAATTAAATCCCAATAAATGGAGAAATCTTCATACACGTAGTGGTACTCCTATTTCTTTGTTTGCATATGTATGTATGACATTGGAATTACTGATATTTCTTTGTTTGATTATATGTAAATTATTGTCTGTTCCATCAAGCATAATAAAAGCATTAATATACTCATGGCTCGCTTGCTTTTTTCTTTCTTGGGTAAATATTCTTTGGGCTGATTTGAAGAATGGTAAGAAAAAATGATTACGACCGGAAAATTGCGCACATTTTGAGAGAGGGCACTTGAAAAAGGGCCTGTTTTCTGATTGATTATAGTGACCAAACTCCAACCTGCGAAAGGAAAACAGGTCATGGAAAGTGTTACGCAAAAAAAATGAAAAGATTATCTTCAGGTCTTATATAAAATCTAACAAGAATATGGGACCCGATTGCGGACCAATAACGGCCTTGAAAGCATCATGAAAGAAATTCGTCGCCGAACCCGGGTTGTCAACCGCTTACCGAATGAGTACTCGGCTATGATGCTGGTCGGAGTCAGGCTCAGGCATATTTCCACGACAAAATGGGTAACTCGACAGTACATGAGTACTTGCAAACTTCACGAAGGCGGTATAAGGTAAAAGACGAAAGGCTCCGCCTGCGCAACCAACCTGCTCCTCCGGAGATCTCAGGTCGTTCGGGTGCTCGGCGGTGCAATTTACGTTTGTCACCTGTAATCGCTCAGAAACAAATGTGCGCGAAATATCGGACACCACCTGCCTAAGAAAGGAATTTTTATGATCAAAGGAATCGCTCATCTCTGCATCCGGGTCGCCGATCTGGAAAAGACCACCCGCTTCTACTGCGATGGACTCGGGCTGAGCAAAGCGTTCGACTTCATCCGCGACGGCAAAGTCGTCGGCTTTTACCTCCGGGTCGGCAACGGCAACTACCTTGAATTTTTCCAGCGGGAACCGGTGGAAGCCGGCATCAACCCCATCGATCATCTCTGTCTGGAAACCGATTCGATCGACGAAGTCAACGCACGTCTCTCCGCGGCCGGCTATGCCGTCGGCGAGAAGAAGATGGGAGCCGACCATGCCTGGCAGGCCTGGCTGACCGATCCGGACGGCGTCCGCATCGAGCTGCACGAATACACCGCCGACTGTTGTCAGAAAACCGGGAAGGCCTGCATTCTGTAACACGTCGAATTTGCAACCATAAAAAAACCGCAGAACTCCGAAAAGTTCCGCGGTTTTTTTGTACCGTCCGTTCCGAACGCTCAGCGCTTCGAGAACTGGAACCGGCGACGCGCTCCCGGCTGACCGGGCTTTTTGCGTTCCTTGACGCGGGCATCACGGGTCATCATGCCGTTGGCCTTGAGCACGGCACGGAGATTTTCATCCATCTTGACCAGAGCACGGGCCACGCCGTAGCGCAGCGCACCAGCCTGGCCGGCGACACCGCCGCCGTCGATGTTCGCAGCGATATCGAGCTTCCCCTCGGTCTCGCTGACCTTCAGCACCTGCATCACATATCCGCAGAGCGATTCGCTCGGGAAATATTCGGCCATCTCTTTGCCGTTGACCACAATCTTACCGGTGCCCGGAGTCATGCGCACACGCGCAACCGCACACTTCCGCCGGCCGGTGGCCAGCACTTCATCACTCTTCTTAACCATAGCGCTCCATTACTCCACGGTGACTTTGGTCGGTTTCTGCGCGGTGTGCGGGTGTTCCGCACCGGCGTACACTTTGAGCTTGCTGAACTGAGCACGCCCGAGACGGCCGTGCGGCATCATGCCCCAGACCGCATCCTTGATGAAACGCTCGGGGGAACGCTCGCGAAGCTCCTTCGCCGTGCGCTCCTTGTAACCGCTGCGATAACCGGTATAGTCCACATAGATTTTCTTTTCGCTCTTGCGACCGGTGAAGACCGCCTTTTCCGCATTGATGACAATGACGAAAGCGCCGGTATCGACGTGCGGAGTGTAGGTCGGCTTATCCTTGCCGCGCAGCGCGTTCGCAATGCGGACCGCCAGACGGCCGACCGGAGCTTCCGACGCGTCGAACAGGAGATACTCCCGCTGGATCTCGCCGGCTTTGGCCAGATAGGTTTTCATAATTCAGAATCATCCATGATAAATTAAAACAATAATACGCCGTTCCCGCAGGAGGTTTTCGCACAAAACCACTCGCCGGACGGACCGCAAATGTCTCCTCCTCCCCGGACGGCGATGATCGGGGTGCCGTCTTCCAGAGTTGCAGACTTATTTAAGATATCACGTATTTCCATGATTTCCAGCCGGAACAGATGAATTTTCCGATTTTTCTTTTGAAAATTGCGATGGCGTCCCGCCGGTTCCGGGTTCCTCATGCCGGGAACGGGAAACAGGATAATCCCCCCGGGTATCCACAATCGCACTTCCAATGTGATAAAAAGAGCCCGCTCTTCTTTCCGGCACCGTCTCAGGGAATCTCCGGACGGACGAATTCAAAACGGACGCCACGGGCCATCATCTGCTGCACCACCTGGTAATTATCCGAAATGAAATTGGTCACGACCAGGGAGAGTTTCTCCACCGGAACAATGCGCGACGGCGCCCGCCGACCGAATTTGCTGGCGTCCGCCACGATGATCAGACGATCGGAGTTTTCAATCATCTTCCGCTGGAGAAACGCGGCCTCCTCCATGTTGTCGTAAATGCCGTTCTCATCAATCGCACTGCCGGAGATGACGGTGGCATCCGCATGAAACCGGCCGATCGTCTCCACACTCTCCGGACCGATCAGAATGGCGGACTTCCGGTTGACATGGCCGCCGGTCAAAATCACCTCCGGCCCGGCCTCCCCGCCGCAATTCCGGGAGAGCACGTCGTTGAGCGCCAGAGAATTTGTGATGATCCGCAACCGGGGATCCCGCAACAGCATCCCGAGGTGGGCCGTCGTCGTCCCCCCGTCCACAAAGATGGTGCGGCACCCCTGAAGCAGCGCGACCGCCCGGCGGGCCAGCGCCTCCTTCTCCCGGGTGAACCACTGCATCCGCAAAAAAAACGGATACGCCGGATCCATCCCCCGGTTCAGCTCTTCGATCCCGCCGTGCACACGCCGCACCTCCCCCAGTTCAGCCAGCCGGCGGAAACTGCGCCGGACCGACGCGCCGCTCACCCCGAGGCGTTCCGCGGCGTCGCCCGCCGACAGAATATGCTCCCGTGCCAGCAGTTCCAGAACTTTGCGATCGGTCTCCGGTTTCATTCTTTCCCCTTTTTCGTCTCCCCTTCACCATATCGCCATTTCATCAAAAATTCAACCTGTTTTGATCATTTAATCATCAAAAAAGATCATTTGAACTTTTTTTCGGACTTTTTCCGCCAAGTTGATTGAAAGATCCGGATTTTCCTCGTATCTTGCTGGTATAATACAGGAGATTCGAAGCATATGGTACGCAGTTTTCAGGTCGTGGCACATCGGGGATGCCGCTCTCTCTATCCGGAAAATACATTGGAAGGATTCCGCAAGGCGATCTCGCTGGGGGTCGACGCCGTCGAGTTCGACGTTCATCCCACCCGCGACGGGAAGCTGGTCATCACCCACGACGACACGCTGGAACGGTGCAGCAACGGCACCGGAATGGTCCGCGACCACACCCTGGCGGAATTGAAGGCGCTCGATTTCGGCCTGTGGAAAGGGGAAAAGTTCCGCGGAACCCAGATTCCCACCCTGGAGGAGCTCCTCGATCTCCTCCTCGCGGAATCCGCGCCGGAGCTGCAGATCCTCATCGAACTCAAGGAAAACGATCTCCACTGCGCCGATCAGGTGCTGGAGGAGATCCGCCGCAGAAAAATCCGGGAGCGGACCATCGTCCTCTCCGGATACGCCAATTTGCTCAAGTATGTGCACGATCAGGAGCCGGACCTTCGCGTTCAGGGGTTCCCGATGGAGGACTACAAGATCAAGGAGCCGGATATCTACAACCTCACCATGCGGGTCTGCCTCTTCCGGCGGCGGCTGACCCGCGAGAATGTGGAGTTCTTCCACTCCCTCAACATGGAGGTCGATACGGTGCCGGTCAATTCCGCAGAGGATCTGGATCTGGTCCTGCCGTTCGACCTTGACACGATCACCACCGACGCGCCGGATGTCATCATGCCTCTGCTGAAGGAACGGGGCCTGCGGCCGCCGCGCGTCCCCCGGACCACCCTCGCCTGGCGGCTCTACGGCGCCGGACTCGACCGGTTCGGGGATGAGGACGCGCCGGTCGAACTGCCGCTCCCGCCCTTGAAGCCGGATGAAATCCTGACCAGAGTGGATGCGCTCGGCCTCTGCTTCTCCGACATCAAGATCATCCGCGCCGGCGGAAGTCACCCGAAACTCCGGAACCGCGACCTCGCCCGCGAGCCGCTGATCGTCGGCCATGAAGCGGTCCTGACCATCGTCAAAACCGGTTCGGCGGTCCCCATTCAATATGCGCCCGGCCAGCGGTTCCTGATTCAGTGCGACATCTATGTCAACGGCAGAAGCTGTGCGTACGGCTACGTCATGGATGGGGGGCTTACGCAGTATTCCATCATCGACAGCCGGGTCTGGAAAGGCGAGACGGGCAGTTATCTGCTCCCCTGCCCCGACAATCTCTCCTCGCTGGCCGCCGCGCTGCTGGAACCGTGGACCTGTGTCCGCGCGGCCAGTCACATTTCTCACCGCACCGCGCCGGCCGATGGCGGTTCGCTCCTGCTGGTCACGGAGCCGGGCTGCAAGAAGCTCTACCGGGCGGGAGAGCTCTTCCGCAACCGGAAACGGATTGTCGCGGTCAACTTCTCCGCCGCCGCCTGCCGGGCCCTCGAAGAGGAGCTGGGGACTGCCGTCACGGCGCAGAACGAACTCCCTTCCGGAGAAACCTTCGACGATATCGTCTGCGTCGACCTGCAGGACAAAGCGCTGGGCGAACCGGCCATCGCGCTCGCCGGCGACCACGCGGTCGTCACCTTCTTCGGCAACTGCGGCTCCGCCGACTGGGCGGTCGACGTCGGGGCTCTTCATTATAAAAACCGTTTCTATCAGGGCGTTCCGGAGGGGACGCTCGACGCGGCCTATCCCCTTCCGCGCCGGCAGACACTGCGCAAGGGGGGAGCGGTCTGGTTCCCGGGCGGAGCCGGAGCGATGGGGCAGATGCATGTGGAGCTTGCGGTACTCTCCCCCGACAGGCCTTCGAAGATTCTGGTCACCGACCTCGATCCGGCACGGCTCGATCATCTCCGCGCCAAGCTGGCGAAACCGGCCGAAGAGCGGGGCGTCACGCTGGAATTTCTCAATCCCGCGGCCATGACGGCCGCCGCATTCGAGCAGGAACTGAACCGTTTCGCTCCCGACGGATTCGACGACATCGTCATTCTGATCTCCTCGGCGAACGCGGTCGATCAGGCGATTCCGCATCTGGCGGACAACGGGCTCATCAATGTCTTCGCCGGAATCCCGGCCGGAGAAACCGCCGAAATTCCCGTCAACCGGGTCATTCACGATGGAATCCGGTTCACCGGCTCCTCGGGCAGCTCCACGCAGGATATGCTCGACGCGCTGCACGCGGCCGAACGGCACGAATTCGAACCGCAGAGCGCGCTGGCGGCGGTAGCGGGGCTCCGCGCGGCCAAGGAGGGACTCAAAGCGGTTGCCGCCGGAAGGTATCCGGGGAAGATCGTCGTCCTTCCGGACTGCCTCGATCTGCCGCTCACGCCGTTCGAACCGGCGCGGCTGCCCCGGGAACTCGCCGCAACACTGGATGCGCAGGGGCGGTATACCATTGCCACCGAACGCTATCTGAAAAACAAATGGGGAAAAGCATGAGACAGTCACTCCTCGTCATGGGAGCCAATCCGGCCTGGCAGAGCACGCTCTTCTTCGCCGGGCTGGAGAAAAACCGGGTCAACCGGGCAAGCCTCCGGACGAACTATCCCGCCGGGAAAGGGGTCAACTTCTGCCGCGCCGCCCGCTGTTTCGGGGAGGCGGACCCTCTGCTTCTGCAGTTTGCGGGCGGCTCGACCGGAGCACGGCTCTGTGCCGCGCTCGACCGCGAAGGAATCCGGCATGAAACCGTCGAGACCGGAGCGGAAACCCGTTGCTGCATCACCTGTCTGGACTCCGCCGACCACACTATGACCGAACTGATCGAACCCTCAAGTCCGGTCACCCCGGACGAGGCGGCACAATTTCGGACCCGGCTTTATGCGCACATCGGCGAAGCCGCCCTGTTCGCCGTCACCGGCAGCCTGCCCGACGGCACCGATCCGGCGCTCTACCGGCAGGCCGCCGAGATCGCTCTCACCTCCGGCGTGCCGATGGTGATCGACGCCGTGAACGGCATCGCGCCGGTTCTGGAACTGCCCGGCAGAATGGTTCTGAAGGTCAACCGGGAGGAGCTTCTGCGCCTCGCCGGAGCCGACACCGTCGAGAACGCCGTCCGCAACCTGCAGCAACGGAACCGGCAGCTCGCCGTCGCCGTGACGGCCGGAGCGGACGAGGCACTTTTTTTTGACGGAGAAGAGGCATATCGCTACTCGATACCGGACCTCCCGGTGGTCAACCCTCTCGGAGCGGGCGATACGGCGGCGGCGGTGCTCTCTTCGGCGCTCGCCGCGGGAGTCGAACCTCCGGAGGCGTTCCGCCGCGCCCTTGCGGCGGCCTCTGCAAACTGTCTCTCGGAACAGGCCGGCCAGTTCCGGCCGGAGCAATATCGGCAGCTTCTCCCCCTCGTTCAGATACGGAAATATACCGGAATCCAATGAATACAACAGAAAGGAAACGCGCCATGAAGGATCTCTCCCCGTCTGTCGGCAGTAACCGCCTCTCTCCGGTCGAACGTTTCACAGCCAAAACCAGCCGGACTCTCCTGGAACCACCCCCCCGGCACGGCCGGAGGTTTACCCTCATCGAACTCCTCGTCGTGATAGCGATCATCACTACTCTATAGACATAAAACCGGCGTATATAAGAAAATACGCAACCTTATTTTGAGCTTAATAATACATCATCCTAGGAATTTTCGCAATCTATAAATT
>NZ_DBEXAY010000085.1:0-22211 GCF_048170485.1 Victivallis sp.
TGGTATACTATTATTATACTTGATATGATAATGGTATATCAGAAAAGGAAACCGTGGTATGACCGCGTTTGAAGCCGTCACCAGCCGCCCGCTGCAGATCCAGATCGCCGACCATCTGGCACGGCGGATCATTTCCGGGGAACTGCCCGACGGCGCCCGGCTGCCCTCCACGCTGGAACTCGCGGAAATCTACCACGTCACGCCGGTCACGATCCACAAAAGTCTTCAGCATCTGGTTCAGCGCCAGCTGATCGAACGAATGCCCCGGCGCGGCACCTTCGTCCGCTCCCGCGAGCGGGTCAATGTGATCGGCCTCGCCTTCGGCAAGAATCCCTTCCTGCATCAGAGCCTGCTCTACTCCCAGCTGCTGGACCAATTCCAGCAGCAGACGCCGGAACGCGACCTCAATCTCAAGGTCTATTTCGACTTCCAGTCCGGCAGTCGCGCGCTCTTCGATCTCGAACAGGATCTCGCCCGCGGTGAAATCAAAGCCGTCATCGCCAGCAACCGCTCCCCGCGGCTCACCCGCTTCCTCGACGATCACCCCGAACTCACCTGGCTGGAGCCGGTCGGTCTCGACCAGCGCGGCACCGTGAAAAAAGGGGTGCAGTACCTGATCGAACGCGGATACCGGAAAATCCTCGTCGTCTCCATGCTGCCGAAGGTGTTGGAATATGAGGACTTCCGCGCATTCTTCCACGACGAACAGCAGGGAGCCGCCGAGGCCGCGGCCGGTTCCGGCGCCGACGTCGAAGTGGTCCGCTGGGGTCAGACCGACACCGACGGCTACGAGATGGGGAAAGCGCTCTTCGCCGATCGCACCCGCCGCCCGGATGCCGTGCTGGTCAACCACGATGTGGTCTGCCGCGGTCTTCTGCTGGCGCTGATGGAACTTGGGCTGAAAATTCCGCGCGACATCGCGCTTCTCACCCACATGAACCACGGCTGTGAATTCGCCTCGCCGGTACCGTTGAGCATTCTCGAGGTGGATCCGGCCCGGATGGTATCCCTCTGCCTCGACACGCTCACAAAAGCGCTGTCCGCGGGAGCCTCCGGCCACGTCGTGATTCCGAAGCTGACGGCGGAATTGATTCCCGGCAGATCGTGCGGGGAACCCTGAAATTCGCGAACGAACGGAAATGATTCCGGAAACAGTGATAACGATGAGATTTCAACGCATCCCAATGCAACCAGAAACCATGATTTACGGGAGGATGGCACATGCAGTACAGATGGAACCCCTTTCAAGCCGGTCGCCGAGGAAAATTCACGCTTATTGAGTTGCTAATTGTTATAGCGATCATCGCCATCCTGGCGGCGATGTTGCTTCCGGCGCTGAACAAGGCCCGCAATTCCGCCCGAAAGTCCACCTGTGCCAACAATTTGAAACAGCTTGGCACCTACCTGAACTTCTATCTTGATGAGTACAACGGGTACTATCCGGCCTATGCGCAGGACGAAGCCGGCACCTTCTGGTCGTCGCGGCTCTGCCGCCTCTACCAATACAAGGGGGACAAGGACGCCACCTACTCCGCGTTCAGCAACGACCGCAATGTAACCGCCCGCTGTCCGGTCCGGGAAATGGACAACGAAACCTATCGAACGCTGAAGGGCGGCTCCCACTTCTGGGGCATGTACGGCGTCAACTACCTCTATTTCGCCAACTCGGAAACCGGCAAAACTTCTCTTGCTAAAAAAGTGACCAGAATCAAGGCGCCCGCGCAGAAGATTTACGCCGTGGACGGCCGCGAACTCGACGCCGGCGAGATCGCCAGCCCCGCCTGGTCCAAAGCCTATCCCAGCGGCAGGCATGACAATCAGACCAACATTCTGTACGCGGATTTCCACGTCGGCTCCTCGTTGTGGCAGGTCATTACCAATCAGGTCGACGACCGCGCGCAATACAAATACTGGCATCTTACCACCATGCAATAAGGAGTCCTTCATCATGCAGAAAAAAATCTTCACGCTGTTGACCGTATCGATTCTCGGCACACTCCCGCTCGCCGCGGCGACGCTGACCACCCGGACCGCACCGGAAACCGACGGCTGTCTGATCGACACCGACAACGACGGCATCGTCGACAAAGCGACCGCGGTAAAGACCGACGGAGAAGCCCGCGAAGCGATTTCCGGCAAACTCTGGAAGCAGAACCGCAAGGCGGTGTTCGAATTTCCGCTTCCGGCGCTGGAAAAACCGGTGAAAAAGGCGACCCTCAAACTCTGTCTCAACGGAAAATTCGGCTGCCATCCGGAAAGGGCCGGCGCCTCCGGTCCGGAAACCGACCTCTACTACTACCTCGCCCCCGAAGCGGACGGCAAGATCGAACTGGTCGACGACAACGGCACGAAACTCTCCACCGCCCTGCCCGGCAAGCCGGTTGAAAATGTCCGGAAAGCGGTCTCCATCGACGTCACCCGCGCCGTGCAGGAGGCGAGCCGGGCGAAATCCGCGTGGATCGGCTTCCGTCTCGAAGCCGCCGCGAACGCCGCCGCCGGGAGCGGCTGGCGCTGGCGCACCGCCGATTTCGCCGAAGCGAACGGCAAACAGTTCGCCCCCACGCTGATCATCGTAACCGAATAGGAGGCGGTCATGAGATTCCCCATGGTCTGGAGCGGCCTGCTGGCGTTCTGCACACTGCCGCTCGCGGCGGTCACCCTCTACCCCGCCGCCGGAGGGAGCAACCTGCGCGTGCCGGTCATCGCGCCCGTTCCGGGCGGAGCCCGGGGCAATGCGGTCGACTTTGAAGGGGTCCGGTTCACCTACGAGCTGCGGCCGCACTTTCAGGCGGCGGAATCCGGCGAGCTGGAGTTTTTTCTGCGCGACCTGCCCCGCCGCCGGGAGAAATCCGTCCTCGTCCTCACCGGTGCCGACGGCAGCAGCATCGAGCTCCGGGTGGAGCCGGCGAGCGCCGGCCGCACCGTTTCCCTGCGCGGCAACGGGCGGAAAGTCACCTCCTCCGAACGGCCGGAGATCGGCAAATGGCAGCGGTATCAACTTGCACTGCGTCCCGGCGAAGCGCTGTTTCACGGCAGTGGGAAAAGCATCGCCCTGCCGTTGCCGGCCGGATTCCGGCCGGTTCGCCTGACCGTCTACGCCGCGATGACCGATGAACTCCGCTACCGCTCCGGCGGAGCGGAGCTGATGCTCGACTGGGAGAAGGACTACGCCGCCCGGGTCAATCCGGCGAAAAATTCCGGCGGCGTCTCCGCTTCTCTGCACGGGTTCGACAGCTTCGCCGTCTCGACCGACCCGAAGAAGCGCGACTGCCCGACGCTCCAGCTGGTCAACTCCACCGGCAGCGCCCGGACGCTCCAGCTGGACTACGCAATCAAAAGCGAACAGCGCAAACTCGATCAGCGCTGGAAACAGCAGATCACCCTCGCTCCGGGCGAAGAGAAGATCGAAGCAGTCCGGTTCCCCTTCCCGCTCGCAACCGATCTCTACCATCTGGAGCTGAAGGTCACCGGCACGGACACGGGGAAACAGTTCCGCCGCCATTTCCTCCACGTCGAACCGCGCGGCGAAAAACCCGGCCCCGGCCTGTTCGGCCTGCATGACTGCGACGTGAACGTCTTCGGCTTCTGGCCGGACGCCCTGCCGCTGCGCTTTGCCCACAAATACCTGCGCTGGGGCTACGTCGTCGGTCCGGCGTGGTTGAAGGACTTCCACGGCGATTACGGACTCGACCCCGATACGCCCCCCGCCGAATGGAACTGGAACGAAAAGCTCGACTGGGAGCTCGCTTCCGGGCGGGAGATGTACGTCTGTCTGCAGAGCACGCCGCTCTCCGACTGGCAGCGGGCGCGCCCCTACTCGAAGATGCGCAAACTCGCCTGGGGGTGGAGCGGCGGCTTCCCGAAGCTCGACCGCTACGCGGAATTCGTGCGCGCCGCAGGAGAACGGTACAAAGGAAAGATCCGCCGGTGGGAGGTGGAGAACGAGCCGAATGCCTCCAGCCACATGCCGGATAAGCCGGGCGATTACGCCGCAATCTGCAAAACCGTTTCCGCCGTGCTCAAGCCGATCGACCGCGCCAACGTGATCTTCGGCATCAGCGGCACCAGCACCTTCGTGCCGTGGATGAAACAGGTGCTGGCCCTCGGCGGATATCCGGCGCTCGACGCGATCAGCTGGCACACCTACACCACCCCCGAACAGCCGGACAAGGCGGGACTGCCCGCCATGCTCCGCGAAGCCCGGGAAACCGCCGCGCAATACCGGCGTTTCTTCAACTCCGAAACCGGCGTGCTGACCGCGTTCCGCTACGAGGCGGAGCAGCCGATTCCGCCGGAAGTTGTCGCGGAGAAGGTCGCCGCCCGCGCCACCGGCTTCGTCTCGAAAAACGCCTGGCCCGGCCGGGTCAACGACGAATATCAGTCTTCGATGTCGATCGTCAAAAACGCGGCGATCAACTTCCTCGCCGGCGTCGAGGCGTTCGTCTTCTTCGGCTGGAATCCGAAATGGCCTGCCGATCCGGCGAAGTGGGAGCAGAACACCCCTTCGTTTTCGCTGATCTCCGCCACCACCGACGGCGAACGTACTCCGAACCTCGTCACCCTCGCAATCGGCGTGCTGGCCGCTCAGTTCGAAGGCGTGGTGCTCAACCCGGCTCCGGTTCCGGCCGCTTCCGGCGGCGTGAACGGCGGAATCTTCCGCAAGGCGAACGGCGGCGAAGTCGCCCTGCTCTGGTCGCAGGGGCCGACCGGTTCGGTGCTCCTCGCCGCCCCGGTTCCGGAGCTGGAAACGGTCTCGCTGTACGGAGAACGCTCCTCGCTCAAGCCGGTCAGCTCCCGCGCCGGAGTTCACACCTTCCTCGTGCCGCTGACCGACCGGCCGCTCTACCTTCACGCCGCCCGCGCCGGGATGCGGCTCATAGCCTCGCCGGTCGACGCGGTCAAGATTCTTCCCCAGCCGGACGGGAAAACCCGGGTGACTTTCACCCTGCTGAACCGCGGCAGTCGCGAATGGGATGCCCGGATCAAAGCACCGGCCAACGGAGTCTTCCGGTCGGTTCCGGCGACGGCGACCCTCCGGATTGCCCCGAAGAAGCGGCGCAACCTCTCCTTTCTGCTCGAGCCGGTGCGGCTGACGCAGGAACCGGAGTTTCACCTGCCGTTCACGGTCGAACTGCCCGACGGCGGAGAGTTCTGCTATTCGGTTTCGCTCCGCAACCGCCCCTCCGTGCACATCGGCCGCCGGCCTTCGGCGCCGCTCAAGCTGAACCGGGTGGAACAGGCGGTGGTCGGCCGGCCGCCGAAACTCGCCTCACTGCAGGAGGACTACTTCTGGGGCGGGCCGGAGGAACTCTCCGGCGAAGTACAGCTTTCCTGTGACGCCCGGGCGCTCTACCTCACCGTCAAGGTGCGCGACACCAACCGGAAGGCGCCGGAGCCGTGGCCGGGCGTGGTCGGCAGCAGTCTCGAACTCTTCCTCGACCTCCGGACTCCGGAACAGGGACTCGGGGAGGCCCATTACGGCAAGGGAGTGTATCAGCTGCTGATCCGGCCCGAACTGCCGGGCGTCGGAGCGGCGCTCTGGAGTCCGCAGCTGCCGGATGCGGCACAGCGCGGCGCCGCCGTGACCGGAGAAACGACCCGGGAGGGGTACATCGTCCGGCTCACACTGCCGTGGCGGGCGTTTGGACTGCGACGAGTTCCGGAAAGTTTCGGCTTCGACCTCGGGCTGAACGGAGTGTTTCCGGATCAGGCGAAACGAAAGACCCAGCTGATGCTCTTCGGCACGGCGCAGAATTTCCGCAGTGCCGCCGATTTCGGCAGGGTATACACCAGCGATAACTGAGAGACAATATGCAACATTTTCACGACGGCCGCGACTGGTTTTTCGAGCGGCGGCTGGGACTATTTCTTCACTGGGGGCTGTACGCGATTCACGGGCTCCACGAACAGGAGCAGCAGCGCTACGGCGTTCCGGCCGAAGAGTATGAGAAGCTGACCGCCGAATTCCATCCGCGCCGTTTCGACCCGGAGCAATGGCTCGACCTCGCCGAAGAGGCGGGCATGGAGTATCTGGTGCTGACCACCAAGCACCACGACGGTTTCTGCCTGTGGCCGAGCCGGGAGACCGGCTTTCACGTCGGGAACACCCCGTACCGGCAGGACATCGTCCGGCAGGTGGCGGAGGCCTGCGCCCGGCGCGGGATGCCGCTGGAGTTCTACTACTCGGTGGTGGACTGGCACCAGGAGAACTATCCGAACCTCGGCCGCCATCATGAGATCCGGACCGATCCCGCCCGGCACGACTGGAACCGCTACCTCGACTACCTCAAGCGGCAGATCACCGAACTCTGCACGCAGTACGGTCCCGTCGCCGGGATCTGGTGGGATATGAATGTGCCGCAGGCCGAAGCGCCGGAGGTGCACGAGCTGATCCGTCGCCTTCAGCCGGAAGCGGTGATCAACAACCGCGGATTCGGTCCGGGCGACTATTCGACGCCGGAACGGGATTTCGACCCGGAGAACGCCAACCGCGGCGAGGTCGCGTTCACGCGTCCGACCGAGGCGTGCCAGTCGATCGGATTCAACAGCTGGGGCTTCCGGCGGGATGAAGACTACTACAGCATCCTCTACTTCCTGCGCGCCATCGACACCAATCTGGCGCGCGGCGGCAACTACCTTTTAAACGTCGGGCCGGACGCCGACGGCGTGATTCCGGAGCCGGGGCGGAAGATTCTGCGCGGCGTGGGGGCGTGGTACAAACGGGTCCGGGAGTCCTTTGCCGAGCCGCTTCCGGGGCTGACGGCAGATCCCGCCCTGCTCGCCACACGGCGGGGCAATGCCATTTACCTCCACTGCCCGCGCGGCCTTTCCGGCAGTGCGCTCTCGCTTCACCCGTTGAAACAGCCTCCAACCCGGGTGACGCTGCTGAACACCGGCGAACCCGTGGCGTGGACTCTGGAGCCGCTGATCTACTACCGCGACCGCGGTGCGGAACTGCGTCTGCGGAACCTCGACGCCGATGCGCTTCAGGAAACAGTTCCGGTCTTCAAGCTGGAGTTCGACCGCCCGCCGGAACTTGGCTGACCCATCGGCAGAAAAAGCAGTTCTCCGGCGGAATTGCGACGGAGTTCCGCCGGAGAACGCCCCAGATGTTTCCGGATCACCTTGCCGAAGTAGTTGTAATCATTGAATCCGCAATCTTCTGCAATCTCCTTGATGGGCCGGGAACTTTCACAGAGCAGTTTGAGAGCCTTTTGAAGCCGGTAGGCGATAATATACTCCCGGGCGGACATCCCCAGATGTTTCTCAACCTGCCGCGCCAAGGTTGCACGGTGGATGCCGAGAATGCCGCAAATCTCGTTGACGGAGAGCGAACCGTCGCTGTAATGTTCCGCAACCAGCTCCCGGAAAGCGTTGACCGGATCATGCAGCGAGAGAGTGTCCGCGGCAGCGGCCAGGGCAAGAATCCGGTAGGCGGTCGCCCCGGCACGGAAGCACCCTCCCCGACCGATGTCCCGCAACTCATGTTCCAGCTGGAGAAAGAGTTCGACCGGGCATTTTCCTGCATAACACGCCTCCCGCTGAAGAGAAAATCCCGCCTGGAGAATCTCAAGGTAAGGACCGTCACAGGTAAACCAGTAATATTCCCACTCGGCACTCAGGGGAGTGATCTCGTGGAAATCTCCCGGGAAATAGCAGCAGACATGGTCCGGCGGCAGCTGCCAGTTCTGGTCTCCGCACCGAAAGTTTCCCCGCCCCTTCACTCCCCAGAAAAATTGCAGGAACGGTTTGACAAACCGGGGATCTTCCCACTCATTGCCGACCACATAGTGTCCGCAGGAGCGCACATCGACCACCGGCGTGACGCTGGTTCGCAGGGTTGTCCGATAGACGATTTTGCGGTAATTGCTCATCCCCCTCCCCTGAAACATGAAAATGCGACATTTTTACCATATATTATACATCATTACTCTTGGAATATCAATGGAAATGAGGTATAATTTATCTGAAACCTGATGGAATGGCATCGCTCTCCGGTCTGCATGGGAAAAGAGGATGACACTCAATCCGGTTCGCAGTTCGGCCCCCGGTGATTCACAGCTGAAATAGGAGATGGTATGATAAATAGCTGACGTTCGCGGTTTCTGCTTGCGGCGTGTAATTTATGGCGATTAACTTACACGTATGGAAGCGGACAGGTTGCAGACTGAATATTTATTTGAGGCGCCTCCGAGAAGAGGATGACCCCGGAAAGGAGATTAGTCAGATCTGCAAACCAGAGCGCCACCGTAGAGAGCGATGTTAATTCGACTACTCTGTATAGGAGGATGGTGAGGCCGTGACAGCAGTTCCGCTTCGATTCGTGAAAAACGAATGGAGGCTGACGATGATGACAAGTTTTGTGGGAGTGGATTTGCACCGGAACAACTTCACCTATTGTATCCGGGAAAACGGCGAAGAGAAGAAAATCGGCAAGTGCGAAATCAGTGAGCTGAAAGGTTTTGCTTCACTGCTCGGAAAGGATACGGCCATGGCGGTGGAAGCGACCGGCAACACGTTTATGTTTTGCCGGTTCCTGAAAGCTCATGTGGGGCGGCTCGTCGTAGTAAATCCCTCACAGTTCAAAGTGATCAGCACGTCCACGAAAAAGACGGACAAGCATGACGCGAAAATATTGGCGGAGTTTCTGGAAAAGGATATGCTTCCGGAGGTAAGAATGAAAGACGATTTACAAGCGAAGATTTCAAGTTTGACGCAGACCAGGGAAAAGCTGGTTCAGTTGCGTACCGTCTTGAAAAACAAGGTCAACAATCTGCTGGCCGCCAATTTCATTGTTTTGAAGCGGGAGGAGTTGTCCACGGAGACCGGGCTTCGGAAAGCTTTGAGCTTTCACTTTGACCCAATCACCGATACGGAACTGTTCGTGGTCGTCGAACAAATTCGCAGCTTGAATCAAAGCATTGAAAAATTGGATAAGACGATTGAGGATCATGGCAGTAAGATGGACGGCTTCAAGAATCTGAAATCCATTAAAGGAATCGGTTCGAAAGGGGCGGCAACTCTGCTCTCGACAATCGGCAATATCCATGACTTCCGTTCTTCGAAACAGCTTGCGGCTTATATCGGAATCGTCCCGAGAGTAAGTAATTCAAATGATACGGTCTGTCATGGACGAATCACGAAGAACGGCAGCAAAATTGCACGGACTACATTGGTTCAATGTGCGCTGATCGCAAAACGATACAGCCCGTATCTCCATGCATTTCATGAGTCGGTTAAAAGTCGGCGGGGGGGAGCGAAAGCCAATATCGCCTTGGCTCGCAAATTCCTCGATATCGTGTATCGAACATTAAAAAACAACTGGAAGTTTGAGGTTTTTACTCAATTCAAACTAGTAAAAAATTGAGTTTTTCCCGGCATCGAAGTGGAATTTTATCATAGGAGGAAAAAATGAAAAGTGAGAAACGGTATTTTACCTTAATCGAACTTCTCGTAGTGATTGCGATCATCGCCATCCTGGCCGCTCTGCTGCTGCCGGCACTGAATCAGGCCCGCGAACGCTCCCGTTCGGCAAACTGCCAGAACAACCTCAAGCAGATCGGCTATGGATTCTCGATGTATACCAACGACTTCCAGGATCGTCTTCCGCCGTATCAGAACCATCCGAGCGACATATGGGGTAACTACAACTGGGTCAGCACCATGACCGGCTCCATCGGCATCTCACAGTCCTCGACCGACACCAGCACCAAGTACGGCACCAACGGTTACATCCCCTACAAAATCGTCAGCTGCCCCTCGATGAAATGGGAGGACGCGAAGTGGAAGTGGAACAACGCTTACGGCGTCAACAAGCAGATGCTCTCCTCGGGGGGCGCCAGTGTGGTGAACAGCAAGAAGATCACCATGCTGACCAAACTGTCGCAACGCTGTCTCATCGCCGACACCTGGCAGTGGGCCGACGGCGTTCCGAATCTGGAGCTGGGGGTCTGCTGGTTTGACCCCTCGACCTCTCCAGCGGCGGGGGCCGGTATTCCTGCCGCGCGGCACAGTTCGCAGGCCAATGTGCTGTTCCTCGACTGGCACGTGGGCAGCGAGCGGATTCCGTCGCTGACGAATCCATACGGCTCTTCGGATTTTTTCAACCGCGACACCGAAGTCGGCAGAATCGCCATGATCAACTGGGAAAATTGAGAGAAAGGAACTGCTTCTGTATGAAAAATATCCTCCTGCTTTTGACCGCCGCTCCTCTGCTGCTGCATGCGGCGGTGATATATGAGACGGACTTCACCTCGGCTGACGGCTGGACCCCGTGGAAAATCGCGAAGGATTCGCTCCGGTTCGACCAGAGCGGATTCTCTGTGGAGCTGAAACAGCGCAACAACGGCTTTTCCGGCATCCGCCGGGAGATCCCGGTTGAGAGTGGTTGCGGCTATCTGAAGTTGAGCGCGACCTTCTCCGCCGACAAGGTTCTGCCGGGGAGGCAGGGGCCGAAAATTCAGGCGATGCTGCAATTCTCCGGCAAGACGGAATATCCCGGGGTGAAGACTCCGGCCGGCAGCTACCCGGAGCGCCGGGCGGAGAAGGTTTTCTTCTGTGACGGCAAGTTGCGAAAACTCTTCCTGAACGTCGGGCTTCAGGAGACTGCCGGGAAGTTCCATCTCCGGAATCTCCGGCTGGAACAGCTCGGAGTTCCGCTGGATCTCTCTCCCGTCGCCGACCGGCTGCTCAATGACGACGTGGCCGGAGACGGCAAGGGCGGCTGGAGCGATCAGGGGCCGCTCCAGGACGGCCGGAAATTCCGCGAACTGGTCTGGAAGGGACCGCTCTTCTCCGGCGTTCCTTTCCGGGTGAAAGTGGAGGAAAAATGCGTGCTTGCCATGCACTCGCCCAACCTTCCGAACGGCCGGAAATCCGCTGTTGTTTCCGCTCCGGCCGGGTGCGCCAACCCCCGCTATCTCTATCTGCTTCACACGCTGGCCTGGGCGCCGGGAGAGAAACGCGAGATCGGTTCCGTATCCGTCAGTTATGAGAACAGAAAAACCGTCGAAATTCCGATCGTCAACCAGGTCGACACGGCGGACTGGTTCAGCGTCTACAACTGCTCCAACGCGATTCCGCAGAAGGTCAATACGCCGAACGGCGGCAATGCGCTCTATGTTTCCCGTCATCTGCTGAAACCGGAGTTCGGCAAAATCCGGCAGGTGGAGTTTCGCGCCGGCTCCTCCGACGCCATCTGGCTGATTCTCGGCGCGACGTTGAGCGACCGGAAAATCAAGTTCCCCGAGCCGCCGAAACCGGTCACCATACAGGCCGGTCCCCGCTGGCTGCCGGTGGCGCGCGAGGAGCTCAATCGCCGGGAAAAGGGGTCGGCGCTGGATCTCTCCGGCTTCCATCAGCCGGGCCCCGCGGGGAAATTCGGGCGGGTCATTGTCAACGCTTCCGGCAAGCTGGCGTTCGAACAGAAGCCGGAGACGGCGGTACGGTTCTTCACCGCAAGCTGTGTCTTTGACGACCTGAAAAGCTGTTACGAGATCGACAACACCGTGCAGGAGCTCCGTAAAAACGGTTACAATATGGTGCGCTTCCATTTTCTCGACCAGGCCCTGATGGCCGGCTCGACGAAAGAAGCGGAATTCAACGCTCACCAGCTTCAGCTGTTTGATTATGCCGTGGCCAAACTCAAACAGAACGGCATCTACATCTTTCTCGACCTGATGACCAGTCCGATCGGATATCGTCCGTACAAACTCTCCTACTGGGGCAGTGCGGAACTCCCGGCGAGGGAACACATCAAATTGAAAATCTACTTCGACCCGGAGGCGCGCCGCAACTGGGCTGAAGGAGTGAAAACGCTGCTGACCCATGTCAACCCGTACACTGGCAGCAGGTTGGCGGAAGATCCGGTTCTGGCGCTGACGCTCGGTTACAACGAACAGGCGATCACCTTCCGCCAGCCGATTGACGCGGCGCTCGTCAAGCCGCACTGGCAGGCGTTTCTCAAGCGGAAATACGGCACCATTGAGGCGTTGAACCGGGCCCGCGGCAGCCGCTGTCGCTCGTTTGACGAGATTCCGTCGTTCACGGACCGCACGAAGGATCGCGACGCCATGCTCTTCTTCCGCGAAGTGGAGGAGGATATGGCCCGGTTCTACCGCGACACCCTCCGGTCACTGGGATACCGCGGATTGTTCTCCCAGTACAACTACTATAAATTTCACCATTATGACCTGTTGCGCAAAGACTTGGATTATGTCGTCCTGAACAACTACTTCGCCCATCCGACCAACTGGATGCAGGCCGGTTCCACACTGGTCACGGAGAGTTCGCTTGCCCGGAGCAACAACCTTCTCCGGGAGTTCGCCGCCGTGCGCCAGTTCGGGAAGCCGATGGTGATCTCCGAATACAATCACACCTTCTGGAACCGTTACCGCTACGAACAGGCGTTCGAAGTCGGAGCCTATGCGGCATTTCAGGATTTTGACCTCCTGACCGCGCACGGTGCGCCGATCGCCGTGGGCAAGGATCGGTCGATGATCTTCCGGGATACGACCTACATGGCCAGCTTCCGGATCTATTCAGACCCCATTGCAATTGCATCGGAATTCCTCACCTATTTCCTGTTCATGCGGGGGGACGTGAGCCGGGCGGAGAGCGCCGTCCGCGTGGAGATCAATCCGGAGGATGTCTACACGCAGAAGCTCTGGACAACCCAGATGAACGCTCGCCAGAGCCTGCTGGCGCTGGTCTGCGGCCTCGGAATCGACATCACCGGCCCGGAAGGGAAACTGCTCCGGCCCGTGGAGAAGCATCAGCTGGCGGTCGCGCTGGACAACTCCGCTCCCGCCACCGTCGCCCGTCTGAAACAGCAGGGCGTTCTGCCGGGGGCTTCCACCTGGGAGATGCTCCAGATCTTGAAACAGAAGAAGTTGCTGCCCGCCTCCAACCGGAGCGACGGCGAGAGCGTGTTCGAAAGCTCCACCGGGGAACTTCTGCTGGATAACAGCCGCAGTTTCCTGCGGGTCAACACCCCGCGTCTGCAGGGAATCTGCGCCCTCGCCGGAACCCGGGAGAAACTGGATGATTTCGAGATTCAGGAGATGAGCACGAACGGCAATCTCGCGGTGGTCAGCGTCGATGGGACCCGGCCGATTCGCGAGGCGGAGCGGCTTGTCGTCGTCTACGCCACCAACGCACTCAACAACGGCATGAAATTTGCCGAGGAGGAGATGAAAACGATCCAGCGCATGGGTTGGACGCCGTCACTGCTGGAAGCGGGGAAGTTCCGGATTCGCCTCCGCAACCGCCACACCGGCGACCTGAAGCTCTACCCGCTCGATCTTTCCGGGAGACGGCTGAAGACGATTCCGCCGGAATGGGTGGACGGCGAGAGCGTCTGCTTCACCGTCGATACCGCAAAAGACGGTGCCGCGGTCTTCTTTGAAATCGCGCGGCGCTGAGGGCGCGGGGGGGCGGCTCGTTCAGGCTTCCTGACCGAGTTTCTGCACGAGCTCCGCTCCTTCGGGCGGCCATTCGGATTGCAGTTCGTCAAGGGCGCGGAACCGGGCCGCCAGCGCCGCCATCTGCATCAGCGTCGGGCAGGGGATTCCGGTGTCAATACAGAGCCGGATGGCGCCGATCAGCCGATCCTGCCAGCCGAGCTTGCGGGCGAGGTCGCGGCTCACCCGGGCGACCTCGTCGTTCAACAGCGGCGAAACCATGCGCCGGATCAGCTCCTCCGCCCAGCGGGTGTACTCGGCCGGTTCGAAGAAAGGGTCACAGCCGGCGAATTTCCGCTGCAATGCGAGTCCGCACTCCTCGACCAGAACGCGGCGGGTCGTCTCCAGCAGTTCGGGGTATTGAGCCGTTTCCGACATGAACCGGCAGCCCTTCTGCCGGGCCAGCAGCGCCAGCACCAGATGGGAGGCGTTGTGGCCGTAGAGCTTCGCCTCTTCGAAAGGAACCAGATTGTTGCGGGGATAAAGTCCGACGATGCCGCACTCCGCCGCACCCGGAGCATCCGAGGTGTAGATGGTGTTGAATGCTTCGACCAGATGGCCGCGCCGGAATCCCGGCACCAGCGGCGCGGGAGTCCCTGCTGCCGCCTCGAACACCTTGCTCATCTTGCCGATGACCGTATCGAGAAAGTATGTGGAGAGGAAGGGTTTGCCGACAGATTCCGCCAGTTCTGCCGCCGCCGTCGTGCTGTTTTCCGAGGTGTAGACCAGGCGGCGGGCGGCGGGATTTCGTTCGAATCCCTCCCGCAGCCACGGCGCGCAGAAGCGGTAGAATCTGGTCGCCGGCAGGGCGGTGTTGATCACCTCCGCCTGCGAGGCGATTTCAATCAATGCGGCGCGGTCGGCCGCCTGGTCCGGGTTGTAGACCTCGATCGGCGCATAGCGGTCGGCACGCACGCTGTCGGTTCCGGCGGTGTTGACGGTGATGCTCCGGTGGCGGCGCAGAGCCTCCACCAGGGCAGAATCGACGTCGGCGAGCACAATCCGCTCAAATCCGCCTGCCGCGGCGCCGGCGACGAAAATGCCGGTCTGAATCGGCCCGGCACCGATGCCGAGAAAGATTTTTTTACTCATTGAAATATCTCCGGGAGAGGTGTGAATTCACACTCTTTCAAATAGTTGCGCATGACGGCCAGCGATACCGCCCCGTCGCTGGCCGTCGGGGAGAGCAGGTTGAACCGGCTCGACGCGGAGCCGAGATCGAGCGCTTCACGCAGGGGGAGATTCTCGTGCAGACCGTAGAGCACCCCGGCGGCGAACGCGTCACCGGCGCCGGTGGAGCCGACGATCTCGGAGCGTTCCATCCGGCAGGAGGGGGCGTAGACCGGTGTACCGCCGCGTTCCAGCGCCAGTGCACCTTCCGGAAAGTGGATCACCGCCAGCTGGCGGACCCCGGCCGCGAGAAGTCCTTCCGCCGCCGGAACCAGCCCCGCCCAGTCGAGGGAACCGTCGGCGCGGCGCAGTTCCCGCCCGAGGCAGTGCGACGCTTCGATCTCATTGATGATCAGGATATCGGTCCAGGGCAGGGCCGGGGGAATGATGCGGCGGAACTTCTCCGGCGCTTCCGAGACGAAATCGACGACGGTCCGGCAGCCGGCTTCGCTCATCCGGGCCAGCAGCCGGCTGCCGGCGGTGCCGTACTCCGGATCGTCCGTATCGAGGGCGTCCAGCAACAGCAGATAGCCGAGGTAGAAGAAGCGGGCGGGGAGGTCGACGCCGTCGAGGTCCGCCGGGTTGAACTCCGCATTGGCGCCGCGGCAGTGAAAAAAGGTCCGCCGCCCTCCGCCGGACATCACATCGGTGTACGCGGTTGCGGCCGAACGGCTTCGAATCATCCACCGGCTGTCGATATGACGGCGGCGAAGCTCGTTGAGAAGGAAGTTGCCGTCGTCGTCGTCGCCGACTCTTCCGGCGGCGTAGAGCGGCAGATCCGGATCGATGGCGGCGAGGTCGAAGAGGAGGTTGCAGGGGCCGCCGCCCGGCGCGCGGGTCTCCCCGACGATGTTGCAGAGGTTGCCTTCGCCCGGCCAGCGGTCGATGGTCTTGACCTTGTCGAGAATCCAGTTTCCTGCGGCGAGGATGCCGTTACGCATGGCGCGCTCCTTTCACAAACGTTTCATAGTCGGCGGCGGGCAGAGGGAAGGGGGGTTCGTCCTCTTCGACCGGGTCGAAACGGATCACATCATCGAGAAAACAGTTGTCGTTGCTGTCATCATTGACCATGGAAACCTCTCCGGCGAGGACGCTTCCTCTGCCCGGTTCGCCGTAGAACCGGTGGGCGTGGATCGGTTCGAGACAGATGCTGTCGCCCGGTTGGAGGATCACCTTGTCGCCGGAGTCGAGCGTCCGGCGGAATCCGTTGACGCTGACCGGGAAACTCCCGTCGCGGAGCCGGTTTTCCGCCGGGTCGGCGTGAAAGAGTTCGATGACCAGGTTGCCGCCGCCGCGGTTGATGATGTCCTCGCGCTTGTGCCAGTGAAAATGGCGCGGAGTGACCTGGTTTTCGCGGACCATCATGATCTTTTCGGCGTAAGGTTTCGGGTAACGCTCCGAACCGGCGATGCCGTTGCGGAGGGTGAAGAGCAGGAGGCCGGTTTTCAGGAAGTCGCCGCCGCCGAACGCGGTGACATCCCAGCCCAGTTTCAGATCGAAGATCTCGCGTGCGGCTTCGGCTTCGCGCTCCCAGTCGGCGATGGTGAAGGTGGCATAGGGGGGCAGTTTGAAGTGCATCGCTTCGAAGAACGCCATCCCCTCGGCGATTCGCCGGTTGATTTCAGAACGTTTCATGGATCTTTCTCCCGTCATCCGCGTTGCAGTGTGAATGCTCTGCTTTTAGTATAGCGGATTTCGGGGGGAAATCTTTTAATTTCTTGACGAGTTCTGATACTTTTTTGCCATAGTCGGTTCAGGAGTCGGCATGGTGAAGGTCGATTCGGCGGAAACTGTTCCGGTAGGCGCGCGGGGTCATTTTGCGGCTGTTCTGGAACTGCCGGTTGAAATTCGACAGGTTGGAAAATCCTGATTCAAAGGCGATTTCGACGATCGGCCGATCGCTTCGCGCGAGCTCCCCCGCGGCCCGGCTGAGCTTGAGCTCCGTCACGTAGTCGATGAAGCGTTTGCGAGTCGCGCGGCGGAAGTAGCGGCTGAAGGCGGTCGGGGTGAGGCAGGCTTCCGCGGCGGCCTCCGCCAGCGGAATCGGCCGCCCCTGGGCGAGGCGGCGGTGGATGAGCTGCAGCACCCGGTTGAGCCGTTCATCGGGGGCGGCCTCCGGTTCGATGACGGTTCCGGAGAGGGGGCGGCGGGGGAGGCGCGAGAGCCGTTCGAGCAGTTCCAGAAGCGTGAGCAGCCGCCGGGCGCCGTGTTCACGGAAGAGCTTTTGAAGGAGCGGAACGGCCTCCCGGGCACTCTCTTCGGGGAAGTGCAGGCCGCGTGCCGCCTCCTGAAGCATGCAGGCGACTGCTTCGAATTCAGGAAGTTCGAGTAAGGTTCTTCCGCAGAAGGCGGGGGCGAATTTGACGACGCGGGTCCTGCTCCACTCCGGCCCGGTGCTGTCGGATTCGAGGGTCAGATAGTGGTGCGGCACTGAGCCGCCGATGAGGACGAGGTCGCCGGCGGAGAACGGTTCGATCGAATCGCCGATGAAGCGGCTGCCGAAGCCGGACTCGATCCAGGTAAGTTCGCATTCCGGGTGGATGTGGTAGACGCAGTCGAGCGTCGGAGCGACCATCTCCTCGGTTACGAATGACTCGCCCGGGCCGGGCAGAATTGTTTCAAAATGGAATTTCATGATAAAAAAGTATCATATGACGGCAAAAAAAGCAAATGAAATTCCGAAAACTTTACAGAAAAACGGCCGCGTTGAGTTGCACTGGATTGTTCCATCGTTCCGCAGAAAGACGCCGTTCGCCACGGCAGGCCGGTTTCGGCCGGAGCGTTACGCCGCAACGCCGCAGCAGAAGGACGGAGACGAAGGGGACGGCCGGGACGTTGAATGAATGGAATCCTGTTTTTTGAACAAAATTCAAGGCTGCCGGAACAATGTCCCATTGGTTTTTTCCCCGTTTTATGGCATAATATAAGTGAAGGGTGGCAGTATGGGAAATGATTTCAGAAAAATGGATTTTGACAAAGTGTAAAATTCTGATTTAAAAGATATTAATTCAAATTAAAACTGGAGGGATTCATGTTGAAGTTTTTGACCGGAATCGGGCTGTTGCTGGTGTGCGTTGCAACGGCAGTCGCGGAGGTGACGGTGTCGCCCTACCTCCCGGCACCGCGGCGGTTCACGCGTGTCGAAACCATCGGCGTCGGTGAAATTCCGAACGGACCGGCCTCCCGGGGCGCGGCGGCGCCCCTGCTTCGTTCGTTGAACGGCAGCTGGAAGATCTCCGGGCTGGAGAGTTCGACGAAGCCCTTTCCCGCCGATGCGGATTTCGCCAGAGGGTATCAGAATCCTGAATTTGACGACTCCCGATGGGATACGATCGCGGTTCCGCTCAACTGGTACCGGAAGTATCCCGAGAAGCAGAACAAGAGACAGCCCTATGTCAAAGGCTGGTATCGCACCGGATTCGAACTGGCCCCCGCCGAACTGCGAAATCGCCGGGTGATTCTGAAGTTCGACGTGATCGGCTGCGAGGCGGTCGTGTTTCTGAACGGCCGGGAGGTCGGGCGCCATCTCGGAGAGTTCACGCCGTTCGAACTCGATGCGACCGATGCGGCCAGGGCGGGACGGAACGTACTGGCCATACGCGTATTTTCCGATCAGGGAACCTCCGGCGGCATTCAGAAGGTCAAGCATGTCTACGGCTCCCAGTGGGCGCTCAACAACATCCGCGGCGGCATCTGGCAGAATGTCGCTCTGTCGCTCGAGCCGGAAATCCGGATCCGGAAACTTCTGGTGACGCCCCGGCTCGCCGCCGGCGGGATCGAAGTGGACTACACGGTCCTGAATCACACCGGCAGGGCGGTTTCCGCGGAGTTTGACGCGATCGTTTCGCCGGCGGTCCGGAAGGATGCCGGCCGGGTCGTCGGAACCCTTGCCGGGAAGGCGGTCGAACTCAAGCCGGGAAGCAATACCGGCACCGTCACGATTGCGTTGAACGATGCTGTAAAATGGTCGATCGACAACCCCTATCTCCATTACCTGACGCTCCATATCAAGGAGAGCGGCAAGGTTGTCGCCAGCAGGGCGGTGCGCTTCGGGTATCGTGAATTCATTGCCGAAAACGGCAGGTTCTACCTGAACGGCGAGCCGATTTACCTGTTCGGGCAGAACATCAACTCCATCCAGTACGGCGGTTACGGACTTTCGGAGGAGGAGGAGGAGAGGAAAATTCTTTCTACCTTGCTCAATCTGCGCAACCTCGGCTATGTGATCGCCCGGACCGCGCATATGCCGATTCTGCCGAAAGTGCTGGAAATTGCCGATGAAACCGGTCTGATGATCTTTCACGAGTGGGGCTGGTGCTTCACGACAAACATCGATTTCGAGGCGTTTGAAAAGAACAATATGCGGGAGGTGGCCGAATTTGTCGAATCCTGCTACAACCATCCTTCGGTGACCATGTGGTCGATGGGGAACGAGGTGGTGCACCGCAACTCCCCCCGGGTGTCGCGCCTGATGGATCTGCAGGTCGGGCTCGTCCGTCGGCTCGACAAATCGAAACGCCCGATCAGCACCTTCTCCGGAGCGGCCGGCTGGGCCAGTTACGGCGAAACCCGGCTGGACACCGATGTGCATGATCTACATACCTACACTTCGCTGTCGAGCCCGTGGACCCGGCTGGTCGATGTGCTGGCCGAGCAGTATGAGGGGGAACTGCGCATTTACGGAGAAAAGGAGAGACTCTCCCGGCCGCTGGTCGCCTGGGAGAACGTCGGATTTTCCTGGGGCATTCGTGTCGACCCGGACTTCCGGCGCGGCGATGTCGGGCAGTACGCGAAATACATGGCGAATTCGACCAGCTGGGGGGATCCCAGAGGGGTTGGTTTCACCGGCTGTGCGCCGCTCTTCAAGGCGGTTGGTCCCGGGTTCGGCGAGTGGGCGCAGACGCTTTACGGGCGCCGTATTTTCGAGCTCTACCGGCTCGATCCGAACTATAGCGGTTTTGCCCCGTGGTTCGGCGGCATCCGGGCGTCGACGCTGTGGACGCAGCCGGTGTTTCCGTCGCTGCACAACAGCAACCATCTCTTCCCGCGCAACCTCTTTCTCGGGGAGGAGTCGCCGTGGATCCTCGAAGTGATCAACAGCGGTAAGGATTCCTTCCGGAATTTGAAACTGCAGTTCGCTCTGGCGAAGACCGACCATGAGGTCCAGCCGATTGGCTCGGTCGATATCGCGGAACTTGCCGCCCAGAGCCGTCACTCCGGCAGGGCGATGCTGCGGATTCCCGCCGATCTCGCTCCGGGCAACTGCCAGCTGCGCCTGACGCTGACGGCGGACGGGCGGGAGATCGCCAGAAACTATTACGATCTCTACCTCCAGAGCCGCTCAATTCTGACGCGGAAAATCGACCAGAGGCGGCCGGTGTTCGTCCTCGACACCGGTGCCCCCGGCAATCTCGCGGCGCTTCAGGAGGTCCTCGACAACTTCAAACTCAAGTACTCCATCGTCAAATCACCCGGGGAGCTCAAGGAGTCGGGCGTGCTTGTGGTTCCTGCGGAACATGTTGAAAAGCAGAAGATTTCACTGCCTCTCTCTTCAGATCTTGCCCGCTTTCTCCGCCACCTCGGCGGCACTTTGCTGGTGCTTGAACAGAAGAACAGCAGGAGCGTGCTGCCCGGAAATCAGAGCCCTTCGGCGGAGGGAAATACCTTCGTCGACCTCGTCACGCCCGGGCATCCGCTCTTCGCCGGACTTGACTACACCAGCTTCGACACCTGGAACAATCCGGATCATGGTTTCCTTGTGACCGGCACCTTCGTGCCCTACACGGTCAATGCGCTTGCGGTCAAGGGGCCGATGCTTTCGCGCGCCAATGTCGGCAATGCGGTCGTCGAAGCGGTCTGCGGCCGGGGGAGGATCATTCTGTCACAGCTTGAGACGATGGCCTGCTACAAAGTTGACAGCGTCGCGGCGACCTGGCTTTACAATCTGTTCCACTATGCCGTCGGGGCGGAAGCGTATTGGGACAAGGCGCTTTCGCTGGCTGATGCTGCGGAGGAAGACTACGTGGCGGCCAGCTCGGCGCTGATGCCGATCGATCTCGCGCCCTATGCCAACGTGTCGTTCCAAGATGAGGAGGAGAACGACGGCAGAGGCGGCTGGACCGATCAGGGGGAAAACGATTTCCGGGTGATGCCGCTCGGAGTGCAGAGTGCCGCCGGAATCCCCTTCCACATCATCGACCCGGAGAAGAACAACGGCAAATCCTGTCTGGTGGTGCGCGGTTCGAAGCGGCCCCGTTTTCCGGCTGCGATCCGCGGCATCAAGGTCGGCAGGAGAGTGTCGCGAATCTTCTTCCTGCACACGGCGGCGTGGGGAGGCAAGGGAGTTGCGGGCGCCTATCGAATTGTCTATGCCGACGGCAAAACCACCGATTATGTGGTGGAGGCCGCCCGGAATGTCGGCGACTGGCAGTCGGTCGTCCAGCTTCCCGACGCCAGGATGGGGATCATCCGGAAAAATTCACGGAATCAAGAAATTGGAACCTTCGTGGCCGCCTGGGACAATCCGCGTCCTCAGGTTCCGGTCGTGTCGTTTGATTTCCTTTCCTCCGACGAAGCGCGCGGCGATGCGATCAACTGGCTCCCGACCGAAGCGCCGGTTCCGGTGCTGGTCGCCGCAACCGCGGAGGAGGCAAGTTCGCACACCGCAAACCTGACGGGGAAGCATTTCGTGAATGTCACCGGTACGAAGGATCTCAATACCAGGGTCAAGGGGGAGGTCAAACGCTCCGTTGTCGATGGGCAGCGCGTGTTGACGGTCCGGTTCCCGGCGGTCGCCGCGGGGGATTGTCCGGCGCTGATGCTTACCTTCAAAAAGGAGGGGTTGAGCGACGACTACCACTACCTCTCCTGCTGGATCAGAAGCCGGGAGGGTGGAATTCTTCAGTTCATATTGCCGGAACAGACCTGGCATGGCAGTTTCCGCGGCGAAATCACGGTCAGGGGAGACGGGCAATGGCACAAGTATCGTCTGATGTTCGGAAAGGATTTCCAGCCCACCGGTTCGGCGGCATTGTCGACTCTGCGCGGCGAGCTCTTCCTCTTCCACCGGACCAAGCGGGCTCCCGGAGCCGCCAGGCCGGAGATGAATTTTGAACTCAAAAATATCATGCTCGAATAGTTTCGGCAGGGCGAAGTCGGCGGAAAAACCGCCGGGCCGCGCCGGCGCGGGATCACTCCGCCCCCTCCGTGCACGAGCGGGCAGGCGCGAGAGCCGTTTCTGATGCGAGAGCAACTGCCGGGCATCACGTTTATGGAAGAGTTTCCGTGGAAACGGAACGACATCCAACTGTTTAAAACTCTGAAAGTTATAGATTTTTTCTGAAAAGCCACAGGGAGTGAATTGTACGACGCAGGTCCTGCGTCACTCCGGAGCGGTGTTGTCGGATTCGAGGATCAGACAGAGGAGCCGAATCGCCGGTGATATGACTGATGAGCAGGATTCGTTCCTGGAAAATTCGCACTCCGGGAGGATAGACGCATGCGAGTGCCGGAACGAATCTCTCCGGTGCCGAAAACGATTCAATCGGGTCAGGCAGAACTTTTCAAATGGAAATTCATGAT
>NZ_DBEXAY010000086.1:0-9380 GCF_048170485.1 Victivallis sp.
TCAATGGATCCACCGCTTGCCAAACCGATAAAATGGTGTATATTAAAAAGAACGGCAAAAGTATGCCGAGCCATTCAACCTCATTGAGAAAGCGTAGTTTCAATGAACACAACCAATTTCGTACACCCGCGCGACCAGATCGTCGAGATCATGAAGCGTATCTACGGGTACGGCATGACCACGACTTCCGGCGGAAACCTCTCGATCCTCGACTCCGAAGGAAACATGTGGATCAGCCCCGGCAGTGTCGACAAAGGCACGCTGCATCGCGAAGACATCGTCTGCGTCAAGCCGGACGGCACGGTGATCGGCCGCCACAAGCCCTCGAGTGAATTCCCCTTCCACCGCGCCATCTACAAGATTCGCCCGGATGTGAAAGCGATTCTGCACGCGCATCCGCCGGCGCTGGTCTCCTTCAGCGTCGCCGGGAAGATTCCGAACACGGCGGTGCATCCGACGGCGAAGATGATCTGCGGCACGGTCGGCTACGCTCCCTACGAGGTTCCCGGCAGCGAAGCGCTCGGGAAGAACGTCGCGGCGGCCTTTTCCGCCGGACACAGTACGATTCTGCTGGAAAATCACGGAGCCTGCACTGCCGGTGCGACACTGCTCCAGGCGTTCCAGCGTTTCGAAACGCTGGATTTCTGCGCGCGCCTCATCAACCGTTCCACGCAGATCGGCACGCCGCACTACCTGTCGGATACCGACATTGAGTTCAGCATGCTCGACCGCAACACAGACTTCCGCCCCTTCGACCCGGAGATCCGGACGAGCGAGGAGATGGAGCTGCGCTACCAGATGACCGAACTGATCCGCCGCGCCTACCGGCAGATGCTCTTCACCAGTACCGAAGGGACTTTCGCTGTGCGGGTTGACAAGGAGCGTTTCCTGATCACGCCGCGCGGCGTTGACCGCGGCACCATCAAACCGGAAGATCTGGTGCTCGTCAAGGGATTCCGCTACGAATCCGGCCGCAAGCTCAGCCGGGCGGCGTGGTTCTTCAAAGCGATCTTCGACGCGCAGCCGGAGCTCAATTCGCTGATCATTGCCAATCCGCCGCACCTGATGGCGTACACGGTGGCGCATGAGAAGTTCGATCCGCGGGTCATTCCGGAAAGTTACATTCTGCTTCGCGAAATGCCGACCTTCGAATACGGCGCCAACTACCGCGACCTCAAGCGGATTACCGATACGCTTTCGCCGCGCTACCCGATCATTCTGATTCAGAACGACTGCATGGTATCCAGCGGCAAGACGCTGCTCGAAGCCTACGACCGCATGGAAGTGGCCGAATACAGCGCCAAGGCGACGGTCAGCGCCCGCAACCTCGGCGGCATGAAGCCGATCACCGATGCGCAGATCGCCGACCTGGTCAAGGCATTCAAGCTGATTCCGTAAGGCGACGGCGACAGAACAATGCGAAAGGCAGCGGGCTTCAAGCCCGCTGTTTTTTTGCCGGGTCGGGAAGGTTTTTCGTGGATTTTTCCCGAACCTGAATGGAAAATCTCCGGATTTGTGGCAAATTAAACCAGGTAATCATGCATCAGGAGAATCGTCAGAATGCTTTTACGCACGACACCGGAATCCGTTGGAATTTCCTCTTCCGCCATCAGCCGCTTTATCGACTCTCTCGCGGAACTCGACAGTGTTCACAGCTTCATGCTCCTCCGCCACGGCAAAGTGGCGGCGGAATTGTGGAATGCCCCCTACCGCCCCGACGTGCCACATGAACTCTTCTCGCTCAGCAAGAGTTTCACCTCGGCGGCAATCGGTTTTGCCCGGCAGGAGGGAAAACTTCAGCTCGACGACAGGATCGCGGAGTTCTTTCCGGAAAAGCTGCCCGAAGACCCTGATCCGCGTTTTCTGCGCATGACGGTGCGCCATCTGCTGACCATGTCCAGCGGGCACGACCGCTGCGCCCTCTGCTACATGATCAACCGGCATGAGCCGGATTTCGTCAAAAGTTTCTTCCGCAGTCCGCTCGTCTACGAGCCGGGCAGCCGGTTCGTCTACAACTCCGGAGCGACCTACATGCTTTCGGCGATCATCCGCCGCCTCACCGGAGAAAATCTGACCGAATACCTGCGTCCCCGACTGTTCGCTCCGCTCGGATTCGGCGAACGGGAGTGGGAAAAGGACCCGCAGGGAACCGAGCTCGGCGGCTGGGGATTCCGTCTCACCACGGAAGAGATCGCCCGCTTCGCCCAGCTGCTGCTCGACGGCGGCCGGTGGGCTGGCCGGCAGATCCTCCCGGCGGATTATCTGGAGCTGGCCACCTCGTTTCAGATCGACAACTCCATGAACACACAGCCGGACTGGCAAGTCGGCTACGGATTTCAATTCTGGCGCTGCCGCCACAACGCCTACCGGGGTGACGGTGCCTTCGGCCAGTACGCATTGGTCATGCCGGACCAGGATGCCGCGCTCGCCGTCACCAGCGGCATGCGCAACATGCAGTCGGTCCTCGACCGGGTCTGGGAGATTCTTCTGCCGGCCATGCAGGATGCACCGCTGCCGGAAGCGGCGGTGGAGCAGCAGGCGCTCCGGGCGAAGATCGCCGGCGCGGCCTTTCCGGTTCTGCCCGGTCCCGGTCGGGAAATTCGCTGGGAGACGGTGGAATTCGAACCGAACACCATCGGCGCGGAAACGCTCCAACTGGAATCGACCGCCTCAAGTTGCCGGCTGATTCTGCGCCGGAATGGCGGAGAAGAGATTCTGGAAGCCGGGTTCGGGCGCCGGATTGACAACCACACCCGCTTCGGATGCTCCTGTCTCCGCCGGATGGCCGCCAGTGCGGCATGGCGGGATGACGAAACGCTGGAAGTGCTTGCCCACCTGTATGAAACACCGTATCGACTGCGGTTTCTCCTCCGCCGGGAAAACGGTGTTCTGACGCTGGAACGCAACGCCAATCTGCTCTTCTTCGGGCTGGAAGAGTGGCCGCTTCTCTGCGGGCGATTGAGCAGGGCGTGAATCGATTCCCCTGCCGCAATCGGCGGGGCAGGAAAAACGGGCCGCGTTATTTCCCCTCACGCTTCCGCAAAATAGCCTGAAGCGCCCGGGCGAGCTGATCCGGGCAGGAGGTGGGTTTGCCGCCGCAACGGATTCCGCTGAGCCGCTCGATCACCTCCTCCGGTTTCATGCCGGAAACGAGCTTGCCGATTCCCTGCAGATTGCCGGGACAGCCGCCGGCGAACTCCACGGCGCCGATGCGCCCGTCATCCCGGATTTCAATCCGGATTGCCTGACTGCAGACCTGTCCATCTGTGCGATATTGATACGTCATTTTTCTTCAGCTTCCTTCTTCTGAATCACTCGGATCAGCATGGTCGATTCAATCCGGTTGATGGCCGCAGGATCGTAGTTCCACGCCAGAACCAGCCGGATTCCCGACTTCTGCTGCTGTTCAAAAACCCACGGGATGGAAAATCCCGCAAATGCAATCTCCACCGTTTCTCCGCCGACGTCGACCGTCAAGGTTCGAGGCGGATTTCCACTCGGCTTCACCTGCCGGGCGCCAGTGAGAAACCAGTTCAGCTCCACATGTCGCGCCGCGGAAATGCCGTTCAGGAAACGCATGCTCCAGGTGAGTTGAAGTTTGCCGTCCGGCAGAGACTCCACGCTTCGGGTCATCACGGAGGAACCATCCGTCCACGAACAGACGGCATTGGGCATGTTCTCCTTCCGGAAACCGGGTGCGACGGCAAATTCCGCCACTCTCCGCCAGTCGGCGTCGACCATCGCCGGCGCGTCCTCCATCAGAATTTTTTCGCCGTTCAGCGTGATGCACATCTTCCCCTGCGCATCGACGGAATATTCCGGCACACCGCCGAGCACGACGGAACATATTCCGGCGATTCCGGCAAGAACTCCCGCAAATTTTTTCATCTCCGCCTCCTGTGTCCGGATTCCCAATCAATACAATTTTCATATTGTATCCCCAAAAAGAGAAAAATCAACTCATTTTCTCAAAATGACTGGCAGGAAACCTGAAACCGTGGTATATTACCGGGAATAATTGTAACAGGAAAGGGCCCTCTACTCATGGCACGCTCCAGGCATGAAAAATCCAAATTCCGGATTTATCTGGAATATATTCCATTTTACCTTCTCTACCGCGTTCTGCATTGGATGCCGCTGAAATGGGGATACGCTTTCAGCGATTTCCTTTTCCGCATGCTCTTCTTCATCGACCCGCGCCACCGCCGGCGCTCCATCCAGCATCTGATGCACGCCGGTATCGCAAAGGACCACCGGGAAGCGGTCCACATGGCGGCCGCCTCCATCCGGGAATTCGGCAAACTGCTGGTCGAAATCGTCAAGATGGACCAGCTCTATTCGCCGGAAAAGATCACCGTCTCCGGCGATCCGGAGGCGATCGACTACGCGCTTTCCCCCGACCATGAAAATCACCAGGTCATCATCATCACCGCGCACTTCGGCAACTGGGAGGTCGCCGGAGAGGCGTTCTCCGAAAAGGCGCGCATTCCGATGCTCTCGATGATGCGTTCTTTCGGCAACCCGCTCATCGGCAAGATGATCCTGGCCCACCGGGCCGGAAAAATGCATGAACTCGTCGACAAGACCGAAGGAATCCGCCCCGTGCTGCGCGCAATCAACAAGGGCAAGAACGTCACCATGCTGATCGACCAGCATGCCGCGGGCAACGAAGGCGTGGAATGTGTCTTCTTCGGCCATCCGGCCCGGGTTCATATGACGCCGGCCCTGCTCCATCTCAAGACCGGGATTCCCATTCTGCCGGAACTCACCTTCCGGACGGGCAAAAATTTCAATTTCGACCTCCGGGTCGGCAAACTGATCCGCTACACCCCGACGGGGAACAAAGATGTCGATGTGCAGGCGATCACGCAGCAGTGCATCTCCGCGCTCGAGCAGATGATCCGCGAAGCACCGCTTCAGTGGCTCTGGGCCCCCCGTCACTGGCTGGACATCAACCGCCGCCAGGCGCCGCTTTACAAAGACTGGAAGCCGCCGGTCCTGCCAGCGCAACCGCCGCAACAGCACTCCTGACACACAGCACCGCACCGCGGTTCGAGCAGAAAAAACGGGTTCGGAGAAGTTCCTTTTCTCCGAACCCGATTTTTCTGACTGGCATCCGTCAGTCGCGACGGTTCACGTAAGCGGTATGGAGCAGCTTGTGAGCGGCGTGACTGCCGGGTTCCCCCAGAAACTCCTCATACAACCGGATAATGGATGGATTCTTGTGCGACTTGCGGATCGGCTTGTTTCGGTCATCCCGATAGAGTGCCTCCATGCGTTTTTTGAGGATCGAGGTGTCGCCATGATGATAGGGCTGGCCGCCGCCGTTGAGGCAGCCGCCCGGACAGGCCATGATCTCAATCGCATGATAGCTGGCTTCGCCGTTCTGAATCCGTTCCAGCAACCGCCGGGCATTGCCCAGTCCGGAACAGACCGCGACATGCAGCGACAGCCCGTCCACTTCGACCGTCGCCTCCTTGATTCCCTCAAGACCGCGAACGGCGGTGAATTCGATCTCCTGCAGATCCTTGCCGGTGATCCAGTCGGCGGCGGTCCGCAGCGCCGCTTCCAGCACGCCGCCGGTGGCGCCGAAAATCACCGCCGCACCGGTCGATTCGCCGAGCGGAGAGTCGTATTCCTGCTCTTCAAGCTGGTCGAAACGGATTCCCGCCTCGCGGATCATGTCGGCGAGTTCCCGGGTGGAGATGACGATATCGACATCGCGGACGCCGTCGTGCGAAAACTCCTCGCGCGACGCCTCGTATTTCTTGGAGAGGCAGGGCATGACCGAGACGACCACCAGATTTTCCGGCGCGACGCCGATCTTCTGCGCGTAGTAGCTCTTGGCGATCGCGCCGAACATCTGCTGCGGCGACTTCGCTGACGAAGGCATGTAAAGCAGTTCCGGGAACTGATGCTCCAGAAACTTCACCCAGCCGGGACAGCAACTGGTCAGAATCGGCAGTTTTTCGTTCTTCTTGACCCGCTCGATGAGCTCTGTGGTCTCCTCCATAATGGTGAGGTCGGCGGCGAAATCGGTATCGAACACCTTGTCGAAGCCGAGCATCCGCAACGCAGTCACCATTCGCCCGGTGCTGATCGAACCGGGTTCGAGACCGAAGCTCTCGCCGATGGCGACACGGACCGCCGGAGCGGTCTGCACCACAACCGTTTTGGCTGGATCGTTCAACGCCCGCCAGACCGAATATTTGTTGTCGATTTCACTCAGCGCACCGACCGGACAGGCCTGCACACACTGCCCGCAGAAGACGCACTCCGTTTCCGCCAGCGGCTTGAGTCCGGCCGGAGCGACCACCGCCTGAAAACCGCGGCCGACGGCGGAGAGCACGCCGACCGTCTGTACGGAATTGCAGGCAGTTTCACAGCGGCGGCACATGATGCACTTGTCCAGGTCGCGGGCAATCGCGTTGCTGGAGAGGTCGCGGTTGTAGGTGGACTGCTCCCCCTTGAAGAGGAGATGATGCAGCCCCATCTCCTGCGCCAGCGCCTGCAGCTGGCAGTTCAGATTCTTCGGGCAGATGAGACAATCCTTCGGATGGTCGGAGAGCAGAAGGTCGAGAATGGTGCGGCGCGCATTGATCGCCCGCAGTGTATTGGTGCGGACCACCATGCCTTCCGTCACCGGCGTCGCACAGGCCGGCGCGAGATTGGGGCGCCCCTCGACCTCCACCACGCAGACGCGGCAGGAGGCGCAACGGTGTTCGACATGGAAACAATCCATCGAGAAATGGCAGAGAGTCGGGATGCGGATTTCGAGCTTCTCCGCCGCTTCCAGAATCGTGGAGCCGGCTTCGACGCTCACCGGCTGATCATTGATTTTCAGATTGACTTTCATATGGTAAATCTCCTGTTCTCAAATAACTTTCAGTGCTTCTCCACCGCGTGAAACCGGCAGGTCTGGAAGCAGACGCCGCACTTGATGCACCGGCTCTGATCGATCACGTGACGGGCGCGGCGCTCGCCGGTGATGCAGTTGACCGGGCAGTGGTGGAGACAGAGGCCGCAGCCGACGCACTTGTCGGAGATTTCGAAATGGATCAGCTTGGCGCAGACGCCCGCCGGGCAGCGGGATTCACGGACATGTGCGAGGTATTCCTCCTCGAAATTCGCCAGCGTCGAAAGCACCGGATTCGGCGCGGTCTGGCCGAGTCCGCAAAGCGCGGTGTCCTTGATGGTGGCGGAGAGCATTTTGAGCTTCTCGATGGTCTCCACCGTGCCGCGCCCGGAGGTGATCTCATCGAGCATCTCGTACATACGGCGGTTGCCGATCCGGCAGGGGGTGCACTTGCCGCAGGATTCGTCGAGGGTGAACTCCAGGAAGAATTTGGCGATGTTGACCATGCAGTCATCCTCGTCCATGACGATCATGCCGCCGGACCCCATCATCGAACCGATCTTCTTGAGCGCCTCATAGTCGATCGGCAGATCGAGGTTCGCCGCGGTGATGCAGCCGCCGGAGGGGCCGCCGGTCTGGACAGCCTTGAACTTGCGGCCGTTTTTGATGCCGTCGCCGATTTCGTAGATGATCTGCCGGAGGGTGGTTCCCATCGGCACTTCGGCGAGCCCCACCTTGGAGATCTTGCCGGCCAGCGCAAAAACTTTGGTCCCCGGGGAACCCGCCGTACCGATCGACCGGAACCACTCCGCTCCCTTGCGGACAATCGCACCAATACAGGCGTAAGTTTCGACGTTGTTGACCACGCTCGGCTTCTTCCACAGCCCTTCGACGGCGGGGAACGGCGGCTTCACCGTCGGTTCGCCGCGCTTGCCCTCGATCGAATGAATCAGCGCGGTCTCTTCGCCGCAGACGAAGGCGCCGGCGCCGAATTTGATTTCGATGTTGAAGTCGAAACCGCTGCCGAAGATGTTCTTCCCGAGCAGGCCGCGCTCCTTCGCCTGCGAAATGGCGATATCGAGCCGTTTGACCGCCAGCGGATACTCCGCGCGGATGTAGATGACGCCGGTGTGTGCGCCGATCGCATAGCCGCCGATGGCCATCGCCTCCAGGACGGTGTGGGGGTCGCCCTCCAGAACCGCGCGGTCCATGAAGGCGCCGGGGTCCCCTTCATCGGCGTTGCAGATGATGAACTTCTCCTCCGACTTCTGATCGGCGGCGAACTGCCACTTGCGGCCGGTGGGGAATCCGCCGCCTCCGCGGCCGCGCAACCCGGAGGCGCTGATGAGATCGATCACCTCCTGCGAAGTCATCGTGGTCAGAGCTTTCGCAAGCGCCCGGTAACCGCCGGCAGCGATGTATTCATCGATCTTTTCCGGATTGAGCCGGCCGGTGTTGCGCAGGACGATGCGCGCCTGCAGTTCGCCGGGGGCGGGCTCTTCAAACTCCGGATAGTACCAGTTGCGTTCGAGTGTGCGGGTGCCGGGAGCGACGCCGTCGATTCCGGCGGCGAGGATGGCGGGCACCTGCTGCGGCGTAACCTCGCCGTAGATCACTCTGCGGCCGGTGGAGCGTTCGACGAACATCACGACCGGTTCCGCATAGCAGAGCCCCATACAGCCGACTTCGCTCACCTCGATGGCGTTTTCCAGCCGGCGTTCGGCAATCTCCTGATAGATGGCTTTCAAGACGGGAGTGGTTCCGGCGGCGATGCCGCAGGTTCCCATCGAAACGAGCAGTTTGACCGGCGGTTGCGGCCGGTTGTCAAGTTCTTCGGCAATCCGCTCCAGAGCGGCGGGAGTATCGATTTTCATCGGCAGTACCTCAATTGATTCGAAATTGTAACGTTTCAGTCAGCGCAGTCGGCGAGGATGCCGGCGACCTTTTCGGCGGTGACGTTTCCGTAGACCTTGTCATTGACCATGACGACAGGGGCAAGACTGCACGCGCCGACGCAGCGGAGCGCACCGAGAAAGAACTTTCCATCCGCGGTGCTCTGCCCTTCGGAAATATTGAGGCGCCGTTTGAATTCATCGAGCACCTTTGGCGCCCCTTTGACAAAGCAGGCGGTTCCGGTGCAGACATTGATCTTATAGCGGCCGACCGGCTGGTCGGTGAAATAGCTGTAAAAACTGATCACCCCGTAGATCTCAGCCCGGGGCAGCTGGAGGCGTGATGAGACGAATTTCTGGACCTCTTCGGAGAGATAGCCGAAAAGATGCTGTGCCCGGTGAAGGACCTGAATCAGAGATCCCCGGCGCCGTTCCGGTGTCTGGTTGTCAAGAAGGGATGTGATGTAGCGATCCAGTTCATCAAATTTCTCCGCATCTTCCGGTGAACGGACGCCGGTTCCGGAGCCTTCATGGCACTTACAACTCATGTTTTTTCTCCCTGGTTGAGGTTGGCTTATCACTAAGAATAGGCCCGCCCGGAGAAAAAATCAAATCGATAAAAAAATATTTTT
>NZ_DBEXAY010000087.1:0-13311 GCF_048170485.1 Victivallis sp.
CATTTTTCCGATTTAGCAAGTGTAAATCCTTAAAAAAGCGCAAATTATTCCATTTTTTCGCCATCGGGGCCTCCTTTCCCGCCGCCGGACGCCGGTTTTGCGCCACACTCCGCCCTTCCCGACGCGCCGCGGCCGAACCTATTTCGCGCCGTCGCCGCCCTCCGGCGGCTTCCGGCGGGGGACAAATTCGATAAAATCAATTTCCGCTCGCGTATCCGAATCGGAATACTGGCTGTTCGCTCCGACGCTGATGATGAAGTAGCGGTTGGGATTCCGCCCGTACGCCGCCCGGAAGTCGGCCACCACGTCGCGCTCCTCCGTGATCCATTCGCCCACCGGAGAGGTGCGGTTCCGCACGCAGAACGCCTTCACCGTCATCATCCCCGCGGCATACTTGAGCAGCGCGGAGCTGCCGATCGGCGTATTGCACTCCCAGCGGTAGCCGACGCTCTTCTGCCGGATCAACGTGCCGTCGCCGAAGTAGAGCACCACCGCCTGATCGTCCACCTCCTCCGCCTCCGGAGCAAGGCGCACCGGGCGAATCACCCGCCACCGCCAGCGCATGACCGGATACCGTTCCAGATCGACCGGCGACGGCGCCGCCAGCATCACCCCGGTGGAACGCTTCGCCTCCACCACCATGACCCGGCCGTTGACCGCGCTCGCCTCTTCGGCGATGCGGAAATTCGTCCGGGGAACCATGAAGCGCGAGCCGTCGAACTTCCACTCCTTCCCGAGATTTTCCGGATCGCTGAAGTCGTTTCTCCAGACGGCGTCCGGCGAGGGGCCGCCCTCCTCCGGTGAAAGCGGCGTACCGGAAACACCGCCGCAGAGCAGCAGCACCGGCAACAGCCACCGGAACATCTGTCGTCTCACGGTCTCTTCTCCTGATAACTGCGATATCGTTTCATAATCCGGCTCACATAATGCCGGGTGCTGGCAATGGTAATTCGCGGAATCACTTCCCCGTCGAGCTCCTCAGGCTTCCACCGGTCCGCCCGGCTCTCGCCGGCGTTGTATCCGGCCAGGGCCAGTTCGGCGCCGTGTGTGTATTTCCGCCACCGGCGCAGGCCGCGGGCCAGATACCAGCAGCCGATCTCAAGGTTGAGCCGGGGATCGGTCAGCGCGGAGCGGGCGGGAACCGGTCTGCGGTTGATGCGCGCCCAGTCGGCGACCGCACCCCGCGGCAGAACCTGCATCAGCCCCACCTCGCCCTTGCTCCCGCGGGCGAAGGGGTCGAACCGGCTCTCCTGGAACACCACAGCTCGCACCAGCGAGGAGTCCACGCCATGTTTCTGCGCGGCTTCGCGGATTTCCGCGGCGAACCGTGTATCGTCCACCATCCAGTCGCGGAGATCCTCCTGCCGGCAGTAGGCGACCACCACGACGGCGAGCATCATGAGCGCCAGAAACCGCACCGGGTATCCGGCCGGAATTCTCTTCCACCAGTCTGTGCTGCGCTTCGCGGCCGCCATCACTTCGCCCGGCGCTGCTGAAGATCGGGAGGAACCGGATCGGGCGGGATGATCCGCCGGGCGGCTTCACTGCGCAGAAACGCTCCGAGCCGACCCGCCAACGCACCGTCCACCCGGAGCTCCGCCACGACGGAATTCCCCTGCGCCCGGGCCCGGAACGCGGCGATCACATCGGAGGCCAGCTGAGGATACCCGGCGAAAAAGAGCCCCGCCCCCATCGCCAGATATCCGGGCAGAGCGGCGGCGAGCATCGAGGCCGATTTGGCGTCATCGCACGCGGCGTTCATCCGGAGACTCCAGCCGCCGCCGGACGCGAGCTGCACATCGGCCGTCAGCTGGCGGATGCTGCGGAAAAAGGCTCCGGCCACCGGGTCCATCTTCCTGCCCGCCGGCGACAGCATCGCCCGCAAATTGCAGAATCCCCACAGCAGCGGGGCGCCATCCGGCACCCGGAAGGCGGCGCGGCGGCTGGACGCCACCGGCCGGAGAGCGGCAAAAAAGAGCTCCAGACCGCGCTCTTCGGCCGCGAGGACCGAGGCAGGATCCAGATAGCAGAGCGCGAGCCGCAACTGCTCCTTCGCAATGGCACTGCCGGCCTCCACCAGAAGGACCTCCCGCATGCCATATTTTTTCAAAGAGAAACGGGTTCCCCCGTCACGCAGCCCCTGGCGGAACCGCGCCTCCGGCAGATTGGTCCGGATCAGCAGTCCGCGCAGCCGCCTCCCGTCTCCGGCCCAGAGCAGTTCGGAGCAGTGGTCGAGCCGGACGCGGTAGCGCGCCTCGAAGTCATCGAGCAGCTCCTGCATGGCGGGACTGGATTCCACCATCCGGTCGAATCCGGTCCGGTTCCGCAGCTGATCGAGGTCGGCGAACACCAGGCAGTCCGCGCCCGCCGGAACGAAGTTGAGCAGCGGCGACTCCGCCGCCACCGCGGTCGCGGCGACGCAGATCAGCAGGCAGAACGCCCGGCGCATCCGGTCGGCAAGCGCTCCCATCGTCACCTCAGTTCCACGGCGCTTCCGCGCTCTGCGGCTTCTCCTGCTTCTTCGGCAGTTTGATCTCGATGTGCAGTTCACGCAACTGCTTGAGCGTCACCTCGGCGGGCGCGTTCATCATCAGATCCTGCGCCTGCTGGTTGAACGGGAACGCGATCACTTCGCGGATGTTCGGCTCATCGGCCAGCAGCATCACCATGCGGTCGACGCCGGGGGCGATGCCGCCGTGCGGCGGCGCACCGAGCTTGAAGGCGTTGATCATGCCGCCGAACTTCTCGTCGACGACGCTCCGGTCGTAGCCGGCGATCTCGAACGCCTTGTACATCACTTCGGGCTGATGGTTCCGGATGGCGCCCGAGGAGAGTTCGATGCCGTTGCAGACGATGTCGTACTGATAGGCGAGGATGTCGAGCGGATTCTGCTCCTCCAGCGCCTTCATGCCGCCCTGCGGCATCGAGAAGGGGTTGTGGGAGAAGATCGTCGCGCCGGTCTCCTCGTCGAGTTCGAACATCGGGAAGTCGACGATCCAGCAGAATTTGAACACGTTCGGGTCGATGAGACCGAGCTGGCGGCCGAGTTCCGGAATCACTGCTCCGCCGATCTTCTGCACCGCCTTCTCCTCGTCGGCGAGGAAGAAGAGCGCATCGCCGTCTTCGACGCCGCCCGCCGCCTTGAGGCCGTCGAGGATCTGCCGGTCGAGGAACTTGACGATCGGACTCTTCTCCTCTTCCCCGGTCCAGATGATGTAGGCCATCCCCTTCGCGCCATTCTCCTGCGCGAAGCGGATCATGTCGTCGAAGAACTTGCGCGGCTTGCCCGCGACCTTCGGCGCCCGGATCGCCCGCACCACGCCGCCCGCGGCGACCGCACCGGCGAACGCCTTGAAGCCGCAGTTGCGGAAGAGTTCGGTGACGTCGATCATTTCGAGCGGGTTGCGCAGGTCCGGCTTGTCCGAACCGAAGCGGCGCATCGCCTCGCGGTAGGGAATCCGCACGAACGGCGGACGAGAGAACTCCTTCCCGGAGAACTTTTCGAAGATGTCGGCGATCAGCCCTTCGATCACCTCGAAGATCTCATCCTGCTCGACGAAGCTCATCTCGACGTCCATCTGATAGAATTCGCCGGGACTGCGGTCGGCGCGCGCATCCTCGTCGCGGAAGCAGGGCGCAATCTGGAAGTAGCGGTCGAAACCGGCCACCATCAGCAGCTGTTTGAACTGCTGCGGCGCCTGCGGCAATGCGTAGAACTTGCCCGGATGCAGCCGCGACGGCACCAGATAGTCGCGCGCGCCTTCCGGACTGCTGGCGGTCAGAATCGGCGTCTGGAATTCGTTGAACCCCTGCGCGGTCATGTAACGCCGCATTTCGGCGATCACCTTGCTGCGCAGCATGATGTTGCGGTGCAGCTGTTCGCGGCGGAGGTCGAGGAAGCGGTATTTGAGCCGCATCGCCTCCGGTGCGCCGTCATCCTTGGCGATCTGGAACGGGATCACCTCCGCCTCGCCGAGCACCTCCATATCGGTCGCCTTGACCTCGATTTCCCCGGTGGCCAGCTTCGGGTTGATCGTGCTCTCGCTGCGGGCGACGACGACGCCGTCGAACCGGACCACCGTCTCCACCCGCCAGCGCTCCAGCGCCTGGTAGAAAGCGCACTCCGGGTCGATCACGATCTGCGTGATCCCGTAGTGGTCGCGCAGGTCGATGAAGATGACGCCGCCGTGGTCGCGGACGCTGTGAATCCATCCGGAAAGCCGGACCTGCCGACCCACGTCGGCCTTGCGGAGTTCTCCGCAGGTGTTCGAACGATACTTGCTCATGATATTTCCTTGATAATGCATTTGAAAAACCGGCATTATAATCCTAATTTATTAAATATAGCACCATTTCGGCAATTTACCATATCTCCCGGAATTTTTCAACGAACAGCCGCGCACGGCGGAAAAGGAGCTCCGATGCTACGGTTTGTCTACGGCGCCTGCGGCCTTTTCACCACCGTCATGGCGATGTGCGCCCTCGCCGACATGACCCGGCAGAGCAACGGATTCGGCGTCATCGCCGCCGGGATGGAATTTATGGCCTGGGGGACCTTCAGCGGGCTCTTTCTCACCGGGGCGTTTCTGCCCGGAGTGACCGAACGGTTCGCCGACGCCGTCTTCTACCCGGTCCGGCGGCTGAAAAAGCCCGCGCCGCTGCTCTCCCCCATCCTCGGGCTGATCGGTGCGGACCGGTTTGACGAAGCGCGCGAGGCCTTCCAGCGCCTGCTCAGCGGCCCCGACTGCGACCTGCCCGCCGCCTGGCTCGCCTGGTTCCGGATGGAGCTGGAGAACTGCGACAACCCCGGCGCGGCCGACGCCGTTGCGGAGCGCTGTTTTGCCGCGCCCCGGCGTTCCGCCGCCCCGGAATATGCGGAACTGCTTCGCCGCTGGTTCATCTCCGCCGCCGGCACGGAGGCCGAAGAGAGGGTCCGTGCCCGGATTCGCGAGGAACTGCACCGCCACCGCCGCGCCTACTCGCCCGGAGAGCGCCGCGAACTCGAAGCGCTCCTCGAACAGCCGTGACCCTACTTCGCCGCTCCGGCCGGCTGGTCGACGGGGGCGGAGACAGCGGGGGGTTCCGCTTTCTTCGCCTCGGCGGCTTTCTTCTCCTCCGCGGCTTTCTTCTCCTCGGCGGCCTTCTTCTCCTCCGCGGCTTTCTTCTCCTCCGCGGCCTTCTTCTCCTCCGCGGCTTTTTTCTCTGCATCGGCGGTCAGCAGGGCGACGGCATCGGCGAGCTGGGTGTCGCGAATGGTGCCGGGCTGTTTCGGCTCAATGACGCCGGGATATTTTCGCGCCTGTCCGGCGAGCGTGAAGATCTGTTTCAACGTCAGGGCTGAAACCCGGTCCGGTTCGAGGCCGCGCCCCTCGATCACCCGTCCGGAGGGGGTGACGTAGCGCCCGGAAGCGAAGCGGAGCGCCCCGCCGTCCGGCAGCGGAATGACCCGCAGCAGCGTCCCCTTGCCGAAGCTCTTCATGCCGACCAGCCGGGCGCGGCGATGGTCCTGCAGGGAACCGGCGAAGATCTCCGAACTGCTGGCGGAGAAGGGGTTGATCAGAATCACCACCGGCAGTTCGAGCTCCTGCACCTCCCCCCGCTTCGCCCGGATCTCCTGCGACAGCGCCGCTTTCCGGTGCGAGGTGCGGATGATGACGCTCTTCTCCGGAAGGAAGATCGAAGCAAGCTCCACCGCCGCCCCGACCAGTCCGCCCGGATTGTTGCGCAGATCGATGATGAGGGCGCGGATTTTCTCCTTCTTCAGCCGGTCGAGCGCGGTGCGGAACTCCCCGGGGGTATGGGCGTTGAAACTTTCAATGCGGATGTAGCCGATCGAACCGGCGAGCTTCTTCACCGCATCCGGCGGCACCGAGGGGCGGATCACCTTCGCCCGCTTCACCTCGAGACTCAGCAGATCCTCCGCCCCCTCCCGGGCCACCTTGAGATGGGCCACGCTGCCGATCGCGCCCCGGGCGAGTGCAAGACAGCTCTCCAGATCGAGCCGCTGCGTCAACTTGCCGTCGATCTCCACCAGCCGGTCCCCGGGCTGCACCCCCGCGGCCGCCGCCGGAGAGCCGGGCAGGACGTTGACCACCAGCAGCGGCGCATTCGGCTGTTTGACGATCTCCACGCCGAGGCCGACCAGTTCGCCGGTCCGCCTCGTCTCGTTGGCGGAGAACTCCTTCGGCGGCTCGTAGCCGGAATAGGGATCGAGATCAGCCACCATCCCCCGCAGTGCCGAAGTCAGCAGCTTCTCGTAGCTGACCTGGTCGGACTCCACGTAGTTGTCGTGCAGAAATTCGATCGTCTGCGCCAGAATCGACGCCTCGCTGTAGGCTTTTTCGCTGATCAGCGGGCGCTCTTCGTCCGCCTCCGTCTCCGCCGTGCTCCGGCATCCGGTGAGAGCGGCGGCAGGCAGGGTCAGCAATGCCGCCAGAATCAATCGGGTTCTCGCTTTCATCCCATCAGGCTCCTTTCCTCTTGCTGTATTGGAATATAGTGCCGAAAGCGGATATTTCCAGCTTGATAAATCCCGCGCGAGGGATTATTTTATAAATATCAAGGTATCTGTAGAGTGAAACCAAATTCAATATTCGAGGAAATCACCATGAATCAGATCTCTCCCCTCCAGAAGGCGCGTGCCGCCTATGCCCCGAAACTCCCGCCCGCGCTGGCTCACGGCGCCATGGTCCGCGTCATCGAAGGCGCCCCGACCACCGCCGTCGCCGATGTGGAGAAGATCCGCGAGATCTTCAAGACCACCTTCGGCAGCCCCGCGCTCACCTTTGAAGCCGATCCCAGCGCGAAGGGCGGGAAGGCGATCAACGTCGGCGTGATCCTCTCCGGCGGCCAGGCCCCCGGCGGCCACAACGTCATCGCCGGTCTCTTCGACGGCCTGAAATCGATCCATCCGGACTGCCGCCTCTACGGCTTCCTCAAGGGGCCCGACGGGCTGGTCCGCGACGAATACATGGAGCTCACCTCTGACGTGATCGACGCCTACCGCAACACCGGCGGCTTCGACATGATCGGTTCCGGCCGGACCAAGCTCGAAACCGATGAGCAGTTCGAAGCGGCCCGCCGCAACTGCGAAGTGCTCGGCATCAGCGCGCTGGTCATCATCGGCGGCGACGACTCCAACACCAACGCCTGCATGCTCGCGGAATACTTCAAGAGCAACAACATTCCGATCCAGGTGATCGGCTGCCCGAAGACCATCGACGGCGACCTCAAGAACGAGTGGATCGAAGCGAGCTTCGGCTTCGACACCGCCTGCCGCGTCTACAGCGAACTCATCGGCAACATCGGCCGCGACGCCAACTCCGCCAAGAAGTACTGGCACTTCATCAAACTGATGGGCCGCTCCGCCTCCCACATCGCGCTGGAGTGCGCGCTCCAGACCCAGCCGAACATCGCGATCATCTCCGAAGAGGTCGCGGCGAAGAAGATGACCCTCGCCAAGATCGTCGAGGAGATCGCCGTGGTGGTCGCCGCCCGGGCCGCCGCCGGAATGAACTTCGGCGTCGCGCTGATTCCGGAAGGCCTCATCGAGTTCGTCCCGGAGATCAAGGTGCTGATCGCCGAACTCAACGACCTGCTCGCCGCCAACGCCGCCAAGGTCGACGCGATGGAGAAGAGCGACAAGGTCGCCTTCGCCGCCGAGAACCTCTCCGCCGACTCCGCCGCGGTCTTCCGCTCGCTGCCGGCCGGGATCCAGATGCAGCTCTGCAACGACCGCGACCCGCACGGCAACGTCCAGGTCTCGCTCATTGAGACCGAGAAGATGCTCGCCGAAATGGTCGGCACCCGCCTCAAGGCGATGAAGGCCGAAGGCAGCTACAACGGCAAGTTCAGCACCCAGGTCCACTTCTTCGGGTACGAAGGGCGCTGCGCGGCGCCGTCGAACTTCGACGCCGACTACTGCTACAGCCTCGGCTACAACGCTTCCGCGCTGATCGCCGCCGGCCGGACCGGTTACATGTCCAGCGTCCGCAACACCACGAAGCCGGCTTCGGAGTGGATCGCCGGAGGCATTCCGATCACCATGATGATGAACATCGAGCGCCGCCACGGCCACGACAAGCCGGTCATTCAGAAGGCGCTGGTCAAGCTCGACGGAGCGCCCTTCGAGTACTTCGCCGCGCACCGCGCCGAGTGGGCGACGGAGACCGCCTACGTCTATCCCGGCCCGATCCAGTACTTCGGACCGTCGGAGGTGTGCGACCTCGTGACCAAGACGCTGATGCTCGAACGCGGCGACAAGTAAGGTTACAATGGAAAAGAGCGATATCGACATTCGCTACGTGGCGGAGCTCGCCCGGCTGGAAATTCCGGACGGGCAGGCCGCCGCGCTTCAGAAGGATCTGGAGAACATCGTGGCGTACATCGCGGAACTCGGCGAACTCGACCTCACCGGCGTCGAACCGACCGCCCATGCCGCCCCGCTCTCCAACGTATGGCGCGAGGATGTCGCGGGCGAACCGTTCGGCCGCGAACGCATGCTCGCCAACGCCCCGGCCCTGATGAACGGCGACCTGATCCGGGTCCCGCAGGTGCTGCCGGGAGAAGGGATGAACTGAAATGCCGGAAACCGATTTCTGCGACAAGCCGATCCACGCGCTGGCCGCCTCGCTGGCCGCCGGGGAGTTCTCCGCCGTCGAACTGGTCAACGGCTGCCTCGACCGCATCCGTCAGAAGGACGGCGAGATCAAGGCGTTCCTCCACATCGACTCCGAACGGGTGCTGGCGGAGGCCGAAGCCGCCGACCGCCGCCGCCGCGAAGGCAAGGCGAAGAGTGAATTCGACGGCATCCCCGTCGGCATCAAGGACTGCATCGTCGCCGAAGGTGAGACCTGCTCCTGCGCCTCGAAGATCCTGGCCCCGGTCAAGTCCCCGTACGACTCGACCGCCGTCGCCCGGCTTCGCGCCCGCGGCTTCCTCCCCTTCGGGCGGCTCAACATGGATGAGTTCGCCATGGGGTCGAGCTGTGAAAACAGCGCGTTCCAGAAGACCGCCAATCCGCGCGATACCAGCCGGGTTCCCGGCGGCTCCTCCGGCGGCTCCGCCGCCTGCGTCGCGGCGGGATTCGCCCCGGCCGCGCTCGGCTCCGACACCGGCGGTTCGATCCGCCAGCCCGCCGCCTTCTGCGGCATCGTCGGGCTCAAGCCGACCTACGGGCGGGTCTCCCGCAACGGACTGGTCGCCTTCGCCTCCAGCCTCGATCAGATCGGGCCGATGACCCATGACGTGCTCGATGCGGCGATTCTGCTCGACACCATCGCCGGGCACGACCCGATGGACTCCACCTCGCTGCCGGATCCGGCGGGCGGTTTTGCCGATGCGGTCCGCAACGCGGGCAACGCGCTCAAGGGGCTCCGGGTCGGCCTGCCGAAGGAGTACTTCTCCGGCTCCGGCCTCTCCGCCGGCGTCGAAGCGGTCATGCAGCAGGCGATCGCCCGGATCAAGGCGCTCGGCGCCGAACCGGTCGAAGTGAGCCTGCCCCATACGAAGTATGCGGTCGCGGTCTACTACATCATCGCCACCGCCGAAGCGAGCGCCAACCTCGCCCGGTTCGACGGCATCCGCTACGGGGACCGCAAGGAGGGGCGCGACCTGGTCGACACCTACTTCAAGACCCGCGGCGAAGGGTTCGGGAACGAGGTCAAACGGCGCATTCTGCTGGGCACCTACGTGCTCTCCAGCGGTTACTACGACGCCTACTACCTCCGCGCCCAGAAGGTGCGCACGCTGATCCGGCGCGACTTTGAAGAGGCCTACCGGCAGTGCGACGTGATGCTCGCGCCGACCACGCCGACCGTTGCGTTCAAGTTCGGCGAAAAGTCCGACCCGCTTCAGATGTACCTCTCGGACATCTTCACCATCGCGTTGAACCTCTCCGGCAACTGCGGAATCAGCGTTCCCGCCGGGAACGACGACGCCACCGGCATGCCGGTCGGAATCCAGTTCTTCGCCCCCGCCCTCGCGGAAGCGAAACTGCTCCAGGTTTCGGAGAGCTTCCTGCGGGCGTGACATTCACGCTTCCCGCCGGGAGAGGAGCCCTGTCTCCTCCCCCGGCTTTTTTCGTTTCTGCCGCCGGCGCCGTCCTTTTGGTACATTTTGTTACATAACAAAATCCCGAAACGAGTTGCATTTCCTCAGATTTTCAGTATACTTATTAGCAGAGAGAAACAACCGGGAGACCGAAACGATGATAGCGACAAAAGGGAATTTTCCTCTGCTTGCAGAGAGTGATATTGTCATTTCCGGCGGCGGCCCCGCCGGCGTGGCCGCCGCGCTGGCCGCGGCGCGCCGGGGATACCGGGTTCTGCTGCTGGAGCAGACCGGCACGCTCGGCGGACTGGCCACCTCCGGACTGGTGCCGAGCTTCGCCCCGTCCTCCGACGGCGAACGGTTCCTCTACGGCGGCATCTACGAGGAGATCGACCGCGAACTCTGCCGCCGGATGGGGGTGGAATGCAAACCCGCCTCCTGGCAGGCGATCGACGCCGAAATCATGAAGCGGCTGCTCGACGACCTGGTCGAAGCCGCCGGTGTGCGGGTGCTGTTCGGCGTCAAGGTGTGCGAAGCGGAGGTGGAAGACGGGCGCATCCGCGCCATCTGGGCCGCCACCGCGCAGGGAATCCGCCGGATCACCGGCAGACAGTTCATCGACGCGACCGGAGACGGCATGCTGGCGATGCTCGCCGGCGTGGAGTTCGAATACGGCGACGAAGCCGGCAACACGATGAGCCCCACCCTCTGCGCCCAGTTCGCCAACATCGATTATAAAAAGTATGAGGAAGCGTGCCGGAACGGCAACTCCGACCGCGCCATCTGGCTCCGGATGCTCCAGGCGGGAACCGCTCCGCTGGTCGAGCACCACTTCGTCTGCATGACGCGGATGAGCCTCGCCACCGCCACCAGCAATCTCGGCCACATCTACGGCTGCAACGTGCTCGATCCCGACGACCTCACCCGGGGTTATATGGAAGGGCGCCGGGTGGTGCGGACCTTTGAAACCTTCTACCGCGAACAGGTACCGGGCTTCGAAAACGCCGTGCTGGTTTCGACCGCGTCACTGCTCGGCGTGCGCGAGACCCGGCGGATTCGCGGCGAGTACCGGATGACCTTCGACGACTACCGGAACCGGGCGGATTTCGCCGATGAAATCGGCCGCTGCTGCTACCCGGTCGACATCCACTCCAGCAGTCTCGACAGCGAAGAGCAGAAGCGGGTGGAACAGGTGCTGGCCGCCACCCGGTTCAAACATGGCGAAAGTTACGGAATTCCCTACCGGGCGATGATTCCGGTCGGGCTCCGCAATCTGCTGGTACCGGGGCGGGCCATCTCGTCGGACCGCGAGATCCAGTCGTCGATCCGGGTGATGCCCCCCTGCTTCGTCACCGGCCAGGCGGCCGGAATCGCGGCCGGGATGGCGCAGGAGGGGGATGTCCGCTCCGTCGACATCGCCGCCTTGCAGGCGGCGCTGCGGGAAATCGGCGGCTGTCTCCACGGCCGGCAGTAGGGAATCCGGATTGTAAACGCATTGCAGAACTCAAATACAAAGGAGGCAGTCAGGATGATGCAGAGAAAGTTGTTTACCCTTATCGAACTCCTCGTTGTGATCGCGATCATCGCCATTCTCGCAAGCATGTTGCTCCCGGCGTTGAATAAGGCGCGGGATCGGGCGAAGACGATCTCGTGCACCTCCAACATGAAGACGATCGGCCTGGGGTTTGCCCGGTACACGAGCGATTACAACGACTACCTCCCGGTCAACGCCTACGTCGACCTTGCGGACGGCGGAAACAACTACGCCTGGAACAATCTCATCGGCCCCTACTGCGGCTACAACACCAAAGGCTGGAAGAATCTGCTGCCCAGCAACGACGAGATCTTCGCCCGCAAAGGGCCGTTCCACTGCCCCGCGCTCAACCCGGGCGAAGGAAAAGACAACAAGCCGGGAACCGGCACCTACATCTGGCCCTTCCATGACGGCGGGAGCGAACAGGGAATCTGCACCCGGCAGGCATTCGGCTCGTCAACCTTCCGCGAAGTAAAGGTGAACGAGATCACCTATCCCTCCAAGCGCGGCAACGCGGGCGACTCCGACGACACCTACCTCACCATCGACAAAACAGCCGACCCGAACAACACCAACTTCGGCTTCAGCTTTGAAACCACATCGACGACCACCTACCGCCGGGGCGATCCCTTCCGGCACGGCGGCAGCACGATGAACATCCTCTTCTACGACGGTCACGCGGCGACACGCAACTGTCAGGACGCCTACATCTATTTCTGGAAACCGCAGGAAGCGAGATAGGGCCCCAGTCCCCGCCCCGCATTGGACATCCACCATCAGACAACGAGGTTTTTATGAAACAGATCCACTCCCTGCTCCTCCCGCTGCTCGGCGCGGCGCTGGCGGTAACCGGCGCCGCCCACCCGGAAAATCTCGCCCGCACCCCGGGCTCCCGCTTCACAGCGGACTGCCACTTCGCGGCTTATACGCCGGACAAGGCCGGCGACGGCGACTTCACCTCCAAAGCGAGCCGCTGGGTCAGCCGCGATACGCCGGAGAAACACTGGCTCGCCGTCGAATTCGATCAGCCGCGGGAGGTCAATCAGGTTTCACTGCAGTTCTGGAATCCCACCCATCTCTCCGTCGACTACGACATTCAGACGAAATCCGGCGACTCCTGGAAGACCGTCCGGAAAGTGCGGAACAATCGCGCCGTGCAGAGCAGCAGCGCCTTCCCCACGGAGAAGACAGAGGCCGTCCGGGTGGTCTTTCTCAAACAGCTGCCGGACAACATGGTGCGGCTCTATGAACTCGGCGCATTCCGGCAGCCGCATCCGGTGGAGGCGGCCTTCTCCGACGCGCTCGACGGCGGACTGCTCATCGCGGAACGGAAGCCCGCGCTCGTGCTCCGCAACTGCGATCCGGGGCAGACCGCAAAGCTCCCGGTCCACATCCGGTTGCTCTCCGGCGACGGGAAAAAGGAGCTGAAGCAGCTTTCCGGGGAGTATTCCTTCAAGGAGACGGCCACGGTCCCGCTGCCGCTCCCGGATGAGTACGGCCCGTACCTCTACGAGATCAGCCTCCTTCAGAATCCGGTGCCGGTGATGTATCTGCCCGCCGCCGCCGCGACCTGGCAGAGCAGTTCCCCCTTCGGCGCCCACTACCACAACTACGCCGACGCATTCGTGAACCATGCCGGAATCCACTGGTGGCGCAACCACGACGTCTACGGCCGCTGGAGCGATCACGCCGACGCCGAAGGAAAACCCGACTGGAGCGATTTCGAC
>NZ_DBEXAY010000088.1:0-12571 GCF_048170485.1 Victivallis sp.
AAAAAAAGGAGGGAATCCCGTCGACCGGAATCCCCTCTTGCAAGCAATCGAAACAATTACCAGCGGTTGCCGCCCTCGCGGTTGCCGCCGAAGCCGCCCCGCGGACGTTCTTCGCGCGGACGCGCTTCGTTCACGACCGCCTTGCGGCCGCCGATCTCCTTGCCGTTGAGCTCCGCGATGGCGTTGCGCGCCTCGGCGTCGTTCGGCATCTCGACAAATCCGAATCCCTTGGATTTGTTGGTCTCGCGATCCGTCACGATCCGGGCGGAGCTCACTTCGCCGAACGCCGCAAAAGTGGCCCTGAGTTCGTCACGGTCAAGTCCGTACGGCAAGTTCCCCACGTAGATGTTCATCCTGATTCCTTTCTCTTCTGCTTTCTCTCCGGACCTCCGGAGTGTTGAAAAAATGTTTGTTTCGCCCGCTCTCCTGAATCGTTCTCATTTGAAGCCTCTTGGGGAATCGCGCCGCAAACGTCGGACCGTCAGGAGTTCGCAGGCATGGTTTGCAGTCGGAAATCGTCGGCGAGATTGCGATGTCGCCCCCCGGCCACATCGGGGGACGCCGCCAGTCAGCTCTGGCTGAAAATGTCGGTTGTCCGGATCAGTTCAATATACAGTCCAATCGAGAATCAGTTGCTCATTATGAACATTTCTCAATATTATACCGGAAAAATGGCTCAATGTCAATAGCTTTTGACGTTTTTTCCAAAAAAAATCACATTTTTTCTGAAAAAGAGCGGATTTTCGCTCTTTTTCCGTTGGATTTCAGCTCTTTTGGCCGGATTATCTCTCCGGAGTATCCGCGGGATACGATTCCCGGACGCGGAAGAGATTCCCCTCCGGATCGCTGCCGATCAGAAACCCGCCGAGATGGGGATTTTCATCGAAGGCCGGCGTGTATCCGGCATCCTCCAGCCGCCGCCGGAGCCGGTCGAGGTCGGGCACGGTGAAGAGCAGCGACGTCGCCGCCGAGGCGTGCTCCAGATACGGTGCCGCGCTCTTCTCCAGAATCAGCCGGAATCCCGGCGTCAGTTCGAAGGAGACCGCGTAGGTGCTGTCCACCACCGGTTCGCCCAGTTCGAGCAGTTCCCGGTAGAAAAAACGGCAGTTGTTGAGGTCGTTGACTTTGATGACGATGGCGAAACGTTGCGCATCCATGAGATATTTTCACCTTGTTCCCTTGCGAAATCACCGATTGTGCCTTAAATTATATGGTATACCGTTTTCCCGTCGATTGCAAACGGCAATTCGAATTATCACAGGAAAAATCAATTTATTCAACTGGAAGGGGCATTTCCGGTGAACAATGACGTCTATCAGAATCCGTTGACCGACCGTTACGCAGGCAAGGAGATGAGCTATCTCTGGAGCCCGCAGTTCAAACATTCCACCTGGCGGCGGCTCTGGCTCATGCTCGCAAAGTGCGAGCAGAAGCTCGGGCTGGCCATCACCGACTCCCAGATCGCCGCAATGGAGCAGCACCTCGACGACATCGACTTCGAAAAGGTGGCCGCCAAAGAGCGCGAACTGCGCCATGACGTCATGAGCCATATCCACGTCTTCGGCGAACTCTGCCCGGAGGCGATGCCGATCATCCACCTCGGCGCCACCAGCTGCTTCGTCACCGACAACACCGAACTTATTCAGATGCGCGAAGGGTTGAAGATCATCCGCGGCAAACTGCTCCGGCTGATGAGCCAGCTCGCCGCCTTCTGCGACGCCAACAAGGCGCTGCCCACCCTCGGCTTCACCCACTTCCAGCCCGCGCAGCTCACCACCGTCGGCAAGCGGTTCAGCCTCTATCTGCAGGACTTCCTGCTCGACTTCGAGCGGGTCGAAGAGGAGATCGAGCGCATCCCCTTCCGCAGCGTCAAGGGGACCACCGGCACCCAGGCGAGCTTTCTCGAACTCTTCGACGGCGACCACGCCAAGTGCCGCCAGCTCGAACGTGACGTCGCCGCCGGCATGGGCTTCTCCAACGTCATCGCCGTCTCCGGCCAGACCTACACCCGCAAAATCGACTACTTCGTGCTGTCGATCCTCTCCGGCATCGCCCAGTCCGCCTCGAAGATGGCGACCGACATCCGGCTGCTCGCCAACCTCAAGGAGGTCGAGGAGCCTTTCGGCAAGAAGCAGATCGGTTCGAGCGCCATGGCCTACAAGCGCAATCCGATGCGCAGCGAACGGGTCTGCTCGCTCTCGCGCTACCTCATGAGCCTGCCGGCCAACGCGGCGATGACCGAGGCGACCCAGTGGTTCGAACGCACCCTCGACGACTCCGCCAACCGCCGCATCGTGCTCGCGGAATCGTTCCTCGCGGCGGACATCATCCTTTCGCTGCTCATCAACATCACCGACGGCCTCCAGCTCTGGCCGAAGGTGATCGCCCGCCGCATCCAGTCCGAACTGCCCTTCATGGCGACCGAGAATCTGCTGATGGCCGCGGTGAAGAAGGGCGGCGACCGGCAGGCGCTGCACGAGGTGATCCGCACCCATTCGATGGCGGCCGCCCGCCGGGTCAAGGAGGAGGGCGCGGACAACGACCTGCTCGACCGGCTCCGCAACGATCCGGCCTTCGCCTGCATCCGGGACGAATTCGATTCGCTGCTCGACCCCTCGACCTTCATCGGCCGCGCGCCGCAGCAGGTCGAGGAGTTCCTCGCCGAACGGGTCCGGCCGGTTCTCGATCAGTACCGCGCGGAACTCGACGCCGCCACCGCCGACGCCGTCAACGTATAGCAGAAAGCAAGAGCAAGGAGTGAGGTATCATGGCTTTTCTCGATGACAACTATCTCATCGGCAACGCGACCGGAAAACGGATCTTCAACGAAATCAAGGATCTTCCGGTCATCGACCCGCACAACCACGCGAACGTCCGCGAAATCGCCGACAACGCGTGTTATTCCGACGCCTGGCAGCTCTTCGCCGCCACCGACCACTACGTCTGGGAGATGCTGCGCAAACGCGGCGTGCCCGAGTCGCTGATCACCGGGAGCGAAGCCTCCGCCGAGGAGAAGTTCCTCGCCATGGCGAAGGTGTTCCCCGAAATCGTCGGCAACCCGGTCTATGAGTGGATCTACCTCGACCTCAAGCGCTACTTCGGCATCGACGAGCGGCTCTCCGAAAAGACCGGCAGAAAGATCTGGAACGCGGTCAACGAGAAGCTCGCCACCGACGCCTTCCGGCCGCAGGCGCTGCTGACCGGTCCGCTGAACGTCGAGGCGATGAGTTCGACCGACGACCCGGTGGACCTGCTCGAAGATCACGAGCGCGCCAACGCCGCCTTCGGCCGCCAAATCATCCGCCCGACCTGGCGCCCCGACAAGGCGATGAAGATCTTCGCCCCCGGCTGGAGAGAGTACATCGACCGGGTGGGCAAGCGGTTCAACCGGAAGATCTCCACCTTCAGCGACCTGATCGACGCCATGCGGCAGAGCCACGACTACTTCGCCGAAAAGGGGTGCCTCGCCACCGACCACGGCCTCGAACTGCCGCTGCGCGCCGACTACCTCTTTGAGGACGCCGACCGGATCTTCCGCCGCGCCCTCGCCGGAGAGACGCTCACCGCCGCGGAGATGGATTGCTACATGGGCGCCTTCCTCGCCGAAGCCGCAGCCCTCAACGCCGAAAAGGGCTGGGTGACCCAGCTCCACCTCGGCGCGGTGCGCGACGTGCGCGCCCGGCTCTTCGACGCGCTCGGTCCGGATGTCGGCGGCGACGTCAGCAACCACTATCAGGACTTCCTGCCCGCGCTGGTGTCGTTCCTCAACCGGTTCGACAGCAAGCTCAAGGTGGTGCTCTACTGCCTCGACCAGGGCCATCAGGCGACGCTGGCGACGCTGGCGCGCGCGTTCGGCGAAAACGTCCGGCTCGGTTCGGCGTGGTGGCTCTGCGACCACCCGACCGGCATGCGCCGCCAGCTCGAATACATCGGCGCGGTCGACGTCTACTGGAATTTCGCCGGAATGGTTTCGGATTCGCGCAAGCTGCTCTCGTACGGCTCCCGCTTCGAGATGTTCCGCCGGGTGCTGGCCGACGTGCTCGGGTCGCTCATCGAGTACGGCCAGATGCCGGAGGAGGAGACCATGAAGCTCGCGGTCGCCATGGCCTACGCCGAGCCCAAGCGCTTCTGGAACTTGTAATAGGGAGTTTTTCATGTATATTTAACCGGATACAATCCGGTTGCAACATCACTACAGTTTAGAGGAACGACATGAGCGCAAACGTCAAGAGCGATTTGTACAAGGCCGCGGGCGTGGACATCGACCTGGCCACCGAACTTCTCGAACAGGTGAAACGGAAGTTCGCCCAGACCCGCCGTCCGGAGATGCTCGCCCCGGTCGGCGGCTTCGGCGGCCTCTTCCAGATCGACCTTTCGAAATACCGTGAACCGGTGCTGGTCTCCAGCATCGACGGCGTCGGCACCAAGCTGATGATCGCGATGATGATGGAGAAGTATGACACCGTCGGCCACGACATCGTCAACCACTGCATCGACGACATCGCCGTGCAGGGTGCCGAACCGCTCTACTTCATGGATTACATCGGCATCGGCAAACTCCGCAGCCCGCTCTACGAAGAGGTGCTCACCGGCATCGCCGACGCCTGCAAGGCGGCCAACTGCGCCATCCTCGGCGGCGAAACCGCCGAGATGCCCGGCATGTACGGCAACGACTTCGACCTGGTCGGTGTCATCACCGGCGTGGTGGAGAAATCGAAGCTGATCACCGGCGAGAAGATCCGTCCGGGTCACGTCGCGATCGGATTCGGTTCGAGCGGCCTGCACACCAACGGCTTCAGCCTGGCGCGGAAAATTCTCTTCTCGCAGTGCAGCTACAACGTCCACACCTATCTGGACGAGCTCGGCGAGACGGTCGGCGAAGCGCTGCTGCGGCCGCACATCTGCTACTACCCGGCCATCCGCGAAGCGCAGGCGAAGAACCTGCCGCTCGACGGCATCGCCCACATCACCGGCGGCGGCCTCTACGACAATGTGCCGCGCATTCTGCCGAACGATGTGACCGCGGTCTTCGACACCGACGTACTGCCGATTCCGCCGATCTTCAAGGTGCTGGTGGAAAAGGGCCACGTCGATCCGGTGGAGGCCTACCGGGTCTTCAACATGGGCATCGGCATGGTCTGGTTCGTGCCGCAGAAGGCGGCGGACGAAGCGCTCGCCATCGCCCGCAACAACGGCTTCACCGCCGGAATCGTCGGCGAAGTGGTGCCGGGGCACCGCGACGTGCGCGTCCGCTGAAGGGACGCGGCGGCGGAACCAGCAGAAAAACAGCTCCGTCCGGGGTGCGGCGCATTCCGGACGGAACGGAGGAACCCACAGAAACGGCCTCCGTCCGGAAAGACCGACGCGGCGGAACGGAGCAGGGAGGATAGCGGCGGATGTTCGATTTTTCCAGATTCACCGGTTCGCTCCGGCTCTCGAAACGGATGGAGCGCTCGATGCGCCACACCTTCACGGTGGTGACCGCGCTGTTTCACAGCGGAAACGGCGCCGACGATGCCGGACGCGCCATCCGTAACGCCGTTCTGGGCATTTTCAAACGGATTCTCGAAAGCGACGGGCCGTTGACGGAGGCCGATCTGGAATCGTTCCGCCAGCTCCTGATGTACGAACACTCGCCGTTTGAGGTGGACAAGCTGGTCGCGGAGCTGAAAAATCAGCCTCCGGTCTCCGCGGAAGAGGCGGCCGACGCGTTGCGGGAGCTGCCGGCGGAGGAGCTGGAACGGGTCTTGCGGGCCTTCATCGTTCTTGCGATTTCAACCGACTCGCTGGAGGAGAGCGCGCCGCTCATCCGCGACCTCGCCGACCGGCTGGGATTCGCCGCCGAAACGATCGAGAAGTTCATCGACGAAATCGCCGCGGAATATCTCCGGCGGCGGCGGATTCTCCGCTCCGGGGCCGGAATTCTCGTCGCGCTGATCGTCATTGCGGTGTTCATCCTCACCGCGACGCTGTTGCGGTCAGTCATCTTCGGGCTCATCGCCGCCTACGTGATGCTGCCGGCGGAAAAATATTTCGAGCGGCGGCTGAGGGAGAAACGCGGCATCGGCTACCATCTCTTCCGCCTGGCGGACTGGATTCTCTCGCCGCTGAACCGGCTGTCGCGGGCCATCCGCCGGGGGGCGAGCGACCCCGCGCCCGAGGAGCTTCGCCGCCGGGAAAACCGCCGGATCATCAATCGCGCGGTCGGCCTGACCTGCGTGCTGGTCGCTCTGGTGATCCTGATGCTGGGGATCCTCTTCTCTTCGCTGACCAACCACTATGTGCACAATCTGAGCAGTTCGGTGCGCGACTGGACCGAGAGAAATCTCACCGTGGAGAAAAAAACGGCCGAACCGGCCGGCCCCTCCGCGGAAGCAACCGGCGAGGAAGCGGCGGCGGTCGCCACTGAAACGGCCGGAATGGAAAACATCTCCCCGAAGCCGCAGCCGCCGCCCATCGAAAGTTCGCTTGCCGAATCCAGCGCGCAGGGATTGCTCGATCAGGCGTCGGTCTATCTCAACCATCTGCGGGAGCGGTTTGAAAAGCTCCCGCTGGTGCAGTTCGGGCTGGATCAGATCAGCCGGATCATGCAGGATGAGTCGGCCCAGCGGGAGCTGGCGGGCATTCTCCTGCGGCGTACCGGCGGGCTGGTCTCCTTCACCGCCAGCGTTCTCGGCATGATCGTGGCGATTCTGGTCGACCTGCTGATGACGGTCTTCTTCTTTCTGCTCTTCCTGTCGAAACTGGCGGAGTTCTGCGGCGACGGCGGCAGTGACGGGCGCCAGAGCGAATACCTGGTGCGCACCGTCTTCAACGGCAGCTGGCTGCCCGGCGCCAGCGAAGAGACGGTGGCGGAGGCACAGCGCATCATCAGCGGCGTCATCGGCCAGCTCCGCATCTGGGTGCGCGGCTACCTGACGCTGATGACGGTGGATGCGACGGTCTACACCACCGGATTCTACCTGCTGGGGGTCCCCTACTTCCCGGTGCTCGGCCTGCTGGCGGGGTGCGGCATTCTGCTGCCCTACATCGGCCCGATTCTCTCGGCGACGCTGACGGTGCTGGTGACGCTGGCGGTGGGCGGCGGCGACGTCTCCGGCGCCCAGCTGGCCGGAATCATCGCCCTCTATCTGGTCTACAACGGCATCATCGAACAGTTCATTCTCTACCCGGCGGTCATCGGGGAATCGCTCGGGTTGACCACTCTGGAAACGATCATCGTGGTGTTGCTCGGTGCGATATTCGCCGGAATTCCCGGCATGATTCTCGCGCTTCCGGCCTCGTCGATGATCAAATATCTGGTGCCGCAGATCTACAACTGCCTCGGCGACACGCACGCCCGTCAGCCGGCGAAGGAGGCGGGGCAATGAAATCCGCCGCCGGATACCTCCTGCTGATCGCCGCGGCCATACTGCTGTTTTCTGCCGGCTGCAGCCACGAAATCTCCGTCACCCGCGTCGGCAGCCGGGACCGGCTCGGCTACGGCAGCGTCTCCACCGGGAACGGTTTGAACCAGAATACCGCCAATTTGCTGGCCAATCTGCTGCTTTCGGATCAGTATGAGGAAAATCCGGAGGGGTTGCTTCTGCAACTGCAGAAACTGTTCCGGAACGAACCCCGGCCGGAACACCTCGCCGCGATGGCCGATGTCGCGCTCAACCTCGGGTTGCGCTTCGCGTCGGATCCTGACCGGGCCGTCGGCTACCATCTCGCGGCGGCGCTCTACAGCCACACCTATCTGCAGCTGCTCGACCGGCCGGGCGAACAGCCCTACAGCGAAGAGCGGGTGGGGGTCATGCGGATCTACAACGCGGCGACGGGGGAAGTCTTCCTCTTTCTGCGCCAGCGGAATTTGTTGCACCACAAAGGATACCGGCTGACGACGGCGGGGGGCCAGCGGGTGACCTTTCAGGCCCCGGAGTTCCGGCTGCCGCTTTCGCCGGAAAGTTATTCGGATTTTCTGCTCTGCGCCGACTACCGGCCGGAGAACCTCACCCACGTCAGCCGTCGCTTCGGTCTCGGCGCGCCGCTGATCTGCCGGGTGAAACCCCACCTTGACGAGGTGCGGTTCACCGACAACCAGACGCTGCCGGCGACGCTGATTCTGCAGTTCAAGCCGGGGGAGGAGAACCGCCGGGAGGTCACGGGGCAGCTCGCCTTCTTCGACAGCCGCAACTGCGACGAGGTGCAGCTCGGGCGGAACCGGATTCCGCTGGAGCAGGATTTCTCCACGCCGCTGGCCTACATGGCGCACGACCCGCTTCCGTTCGGCTACCTGGAGTACATGCTCAATCCGGATAAGACGGTGCGGATGCAGGGGCTTTACATGTTCGAGCCCTACAGCGACGACCGGATTCCGGTGGTGCTGGTTCACGGGCTGATGTCCAATGCGCGCACCTGGATGCAGATGATCAATACGTTGCAGAACGACCCGGATCTGCGGAAACACTATCAGTTCTGGGGCTTCTCCTACTCCAGCGGCAACCCGGTGCTCTACTCGGCACAGCTTCTGCGCGAAGATCTGCAGGCGGAGGCGGACCGGCTCCAGGCGACCGGGCGGCCGGTGAAGATGTTCAACCGGATGGTGCTGATCGGCCACTCGATGGGCGGACTTCTCTCCAAGACGCTGATCATGAACGCGGAGAACCGGCTGGTCGAACCGCTGCTCGGCGACAACTACCGGGAGATGCTCGCGTCGCTCACGGCGGAACAGCGCGATTTCGTCACCCGGATGATGGATTTCAAGGCGCTCCCCTTCGTACAGCGGGTGGTGTTCATCGCGGTTCCGCACCGGGGTTCGGAGATGGCGAACAGCGCCATCGGCCGGATCGGCGCCTCGCTGATCGAACTGCCGCAGTCGCTGGTCCAGCGGGGCGAAGGGGTCATCGGCAACCTGATGCGCCACGGCTGGCTGCAGCCGGACAATTCGAAATTTCAGACCGGCATCGACAACCTCGATCCGAACAACCGGACGCTTCAACTGCTTGAAACGATTCCGTTCCGGCCGGGCGTGCCGTATCACTCGGTGATCGGCAATCAAAAGGAGGCCGGCATTCCCGGCGGCAGTGACGGTATCGTGCCCTACGCGAGCAGCCATCTGGATGGCGCGGTGAGCGAACTGGTGGTCAAATCGGACCACAGCGCCCAGCAGAATCCGCTGGCAATCCGGGAGATTCGCCGGATTCTGCTCGAACACCTCCGCCAGTATCCGGACATCCAGGTCGCCACGCCGGAACTGCCCGAAGAGCTCGGGGAGGGAGCGGCGGAACATGCGAATTGAACCGCTTCTCAAGCTCCTCCATCGCCATCTCCTCCGTCCGCTCTGCGTAACGGCGGGAATCCTCGCCGCCGTCTGGTGCTGGGGCGCGGCCTATTACACCTTTCCGTTGCCGGAGGGGTGGGAGTTCTCCGCTTCACTGCTCTTCTTTCTATTGCTGCTGGCGCTGGCGGCCGGAGGGTGGTTTCGCGGGACACTGCTCGCGGTGATGGCGGCGCTGGAGCTCGCAACCATTTTCTTTTTCGCACTGCGGACGCCGGAACGCGCCTTCGAGGGGGTCAGGTGGCAGCGCCCCTGGGCGAGAGCTCCGCACGTGGAGCTCGACGGTGCGCGGGCGAAGATCGGGAACATCCGCAATTTCCGCTACCGCACCGAGGAGGATTTCGACAGCGTCTACATCAGCGGAACATACGATCTCGACCAGGTGCAGAGCGTCGATCTGGCAATTTCGCACTGGGACGGGCTGGAGGCGGTGGCGCATACGATGCTCTCCTTCGGCTTCCGCGACGGACGCCATCTGGCCATTTCGATGGAGACGCGACTGCCGGAGGGGGAGGAGCAGGGATTTCTGCCGGGTTTCTACAAACAGTATGAAATTCTGATGGTGATCGCGCTGGAGGAGGATCTCTTCCGGCTCCGGACCGATTTCCGGGGGGAGGAACTCTATTTGTACCGCACCAACGCGACGCCGGAGCAGGCGCGGACGATGCTCGATTCGCTGTTGAACCGCGCGGTCAAACTGGAGCGGGAGCCGGAGTTCTACAACAGCATCACGGAGAACTGTACCACCAGTCTGGCGCCGCTGCTGCGGGAGATCAATCCGAGCTTCGAGGGGGACATCCGCCTGCTGTTGAACGGGCGGTCGGATGAACTGCTTTACGAACTGGGGTACCTCCGCCACCGGGAGGGGGAGAGTTTTGCGGAGCTGAAACGCCGGAGCCGGGTGGCACCGCAGGGGGTGGCGCCGGCGGAATATTCGCATGCAATCCGGGCGGGAGCGAAGGCGGCGGCGGCCGGAACCCGGTGAAAATCAGCAAAAAAAACGATTCCGGAATGGAATTTTCTCCGGACCGGGGTTATTTTTAATGACGGCATTGCAACCGGAGGCTCCGGAAGCGACCTGCAACCCCGTGGTGTAATGGTAGCACAACTGGTTTTGGTCCAGTTAGTCTAGGTTCGAATCCTGGCGGGGTTGCCACTTTTCCCGGCTCGGCGGTTCCCGCGGCAAAGTTCCTTCATCCTCCTGTAAATTCCATTTCCCATTCCGGCAAACGGAGAGTGGTGGAAAAATCTCGAAAAACCGGGATTTTTGTATATTTCCGCTATTTTCAATATTCGGTTTCCAGCAAAGTTGCAGTATAATTAATACAAACCCGAAAATCATGATAAGGAGTTGCTGGAAGATGAAATTCAAGTTGGCTTTTCGCGACCGGATTCCCAAGCGGCAAGACGTACCGTCTTCATATTTTACTCTTATCGAACTCCTGGTCGTGATTGCGATCATCGCGATTCTGGCGGCGATGCTGCTCCCGGCGCTGAGCAAGGCGCGGGATCGAGCCAAAACAATTCAGTGTGTCAACAATCTGAAGCAGTGGAGGTTGGCTGCAGACAACTATTTTCTTGCGTTTAACGATTTTATTTTTCCTTATGGCGGCATGGGTTCAGGCGATGGCAGAGTAATAAGCAACGGTTACAATTGGAATCAGGCCGGCAGTTGGCTGGTTTGCTCGATTGATCCGACTGCAACATCAACCGCTAGTCCAGGAAAGACAAGATGGGAAGCCGGCAAGGCGATCAACGGCTGTCCTGCCGTCGGGGATCGTGATGTGCTTCAAGGGCCAAGCGGCAGAAACAAGCCATTACGAGGCTTGAGTTACAGCGTCAACTATTGTGTAACATGGACCCAGAAAACAATTGACGGCTTTGATGGAACCAGTCCTCGAATCCGGAAATTTACAAAAATCAAAAATCCTTCTCAGGTCATTTTGATTGCCGACGGCACCTACAATGGCGGCTTCTACGGCAATGATGACACACATCTAGATCCGTCGACCTACCCGGCTAGCCTGACAATCAGTCTAAATAATCCATGTCGAATCGGATATCGGCACAGAGGTCGGGCTAATTTGCTGATGCTGGCTGGAAATGTTGAAAGCTCCTCCCATATCCGCAAATGTCTGGCTTCAAAACAATATGAAGCAGATAAACTGGTGTGTCCTTATTGAACTCATTTAGCAGCTATAAAATTATTATTGTCCAGACCTTCTCATTTCGCACTCAAAGATTCCTATTGAATAATTTTTGTTTTCTCAAAATAATGGGGAAATATAATTTATAATAAACGAATAGGGTAGCAATATGACATGGAAAAAAATTTTACTGGTCGAGGTGCTGTGCATCTCCGTATTTAGCCTTCTGGGAGCCGAACAGCCGAAAAATCTGGTCCGCACTCCCAATACACGTCTCACCGCCGACTGCCACTTCGCGGCCTATACGCCGGACAAAGCAGGTGACGACGATTTTACCTCCAAAGCGAGCCGCTGGGTCAGCTGCAATACACGGGAGAAACACTGGCTCGCCGTCGAATTCAATCAGCCACAGGAAGTCAACCAGGTCACACTGCAATTCTGGAAGCCCTCCCATATTGCCATAAACTACGACATTCAGATTAAATCCGACGATGCGTGGAAGACGGTGAAAGAGGTCCGAAACAACCGGGACGTTCTACGCAACAGCGCCTTCCCCGAAGAGAAGACAACGGCGGTCCGGGTGGTCTTTCTCAAACAGCTGCCGGACAACATGGTACGACTCTATGAACTCGGTGTGTCCCGGCAGCCCCATCCTGTGGAGGCAACCTTCTCTGACGCACTCGACGGAGGATTGCTCGTCGCGAATCGAAAACCCGCATTGATGCTCCATAACTGCGATCCCCGAAAACCGGTGAAGCTTGCGGTCCGCATTCGTCTGCTATCCAGCGATGGCAGAAAAGAGCTGAAACAACTCTCAGGAAAATACACGTTTAAACGAAGCCTCTCCATGCCTTTGCCGCTCCCGGATGAGTACGGCCCGTACCTCTACGAGATCAGTCTCCTCCAGAATCCGGTGCCGGTGATGTATCTGCCCGCCGCCGCCGCGACCTGGCAGAGCAGTTCGCCCTTCGGCGCCCACTACCACAACTACGCCGACGCATTCGTGAACCATGCCGGAATCCACTGGTGGCGCAACCACGACGTCTACGGCCGCTGGAGCGATCACGCCGACGCCGAAGGAAAACCCGACTGGAGCGATTTCGAC
>NZ_DBEXAY010000089.1:0-9596 GCF_048170485.1 Victivallis sp.
AGCTCCCGCACCCGGTATCCGACCCCCGGCGAACCGACCACGCCGACCATTTCCAGATCTTTGCGTGCGGAGATGGTGTCGATGTGCAGGGCACGGGCCAGCACCGGGCTGGAAACCCGTTCCCGCCCCTCCTCCCGAAGCTGGCGGAGCTCCCGCAGATACGCCGGCAGCCGTTTTAACGCCGGAATGCTGTAGGTCTTTTTCGTCGGCATGCATCCTCCCTGCTGTCGAGAAAACACTATCGCGGCGACCGAAAAATTGCAAGCGCATTTTTAAAATATTTCCGGAAAATTTCATTCTGCATCGTTCCATTGCGATGGACAAAACATCCTTTTTTTGTACACAACAAGAGAAATCGTTGCGTCCGTCATTGCAAAGTGCATCCAACCGACCTACAATAGAAAAAGACCAGAAAACCACAACAGGGAGCAGACCAGATGAATGCATTTTTCCAGTGGGCAGACGGCAGACGGGAACCGGCCCGGCCACATTGTCAGAATCACACGATCCAGATTCCGAAAGAGGAGATTCCCGCCGGAGCCTGCGCACTCGAGATCGAACTGGATGAGTTCACCGCCCCGGCAGGCAGTGACGGCTGTTTCCTTGTCCCGAACATCCAGCAGAATGCGTGCGACAACGTCGGCCCGGGCGGCGTAATCCGCTTCCGTCACCGCCCGGATGGGGAAACGCACTTTGGCTTCAATTCGATGCCGTTCTTCGCAGTGATCCGCGACGGAAAGGGAGTGCTCGCCGTGGTCTCCGGCATGTCACTGGAGTATGAACTCATCGTCCGTTTGCACAACGGCACCTACCACCTGACGCCCCGTTTCCAATGGGAAGGCGAACCGGATGAAGCCATTGAACTAAAACTTCTTCCAATTGATGAACCGACCTACTCCGCTGCCGCCCGCGCCTACCGGCGCTACCAGCTCGAACGCGGCGCCTGCCTGCCGCTGCGGGAACGGGCCGTCCGCTATCCGGCCGCGGGAGAGGCGGCGCTCGGCCCGATGGTCCGGCTGCGGCTGGCGTGGAAACCGGTCCCCTCCCCCGTGCCGGAACAGACTCTGGAAAACGAACCGCCCCTTCACGTCGCCATTACCTTCGACCGGGTGTGCGAGATCATCGAACGCTTTCACCGCCGGGGCATCCGTCACGCCGAATTCAACCTGGTCGGCTGGAACTGTTCCGGCCATGACGGCCGCTGGCCCGACTGGGCGCCGGTCGAACCCCGGCTCGGCGGTGAGGCCGGACTGCACAAAGTGATTGAACTTGCCCGGCAATACGGATACCTCATCTCACTTCACTCCAACAACATAGATTCCTACTCCATCTCCAGCCGCCTCTCGCCGGAAGATCTTTTGCTGGATTCCGACGGCAATCCGGTCGATGGCGGAAGCTGGGGCGGCGGACGCTGCCGCCGGCTCTGCCCGAAAGCGGCATACCGGTTCGCGAAGGAGGATTTTGCGGAGTTTTCCCGTTGGAATCTCTTCGGCACCCACTACATCGACGTGCTGAGCATCCTGCGCCCGGATGCCTGTTTCAACCCGGCCCATCCGCTCAGCCGGCGGGAGGCGGGCGAATGGCGCGGACGCACGCTCCGGCTCGCACGGGAAAGTTGCGGCGCCTCCAGTTCGGAAGGAGCGTGGGACTTCTGCATCGGCGACATGGATTATGTTCTCTACGCGGTGTTCAAACCGGATATGCCGCTGCCGCAGTTCTGCGACGAGGCGATTCCTCTCTGGCACCTGGTCTATCACGGCATTCTCACCTACAACAGCGACTGCGGCACCGTCAACGAGGCGATCTCCCCCGACCCGGAAAAGATGCTGCGCAATCTGGAGTGCGGCGGACGCCCGCTGAACTACTTCTACTCGAAATTCACCACGACCAACAACAACTGGATGGGCGAGGATGACTGCAGCTGCGGAACAGACGAAGAGCTCGACCGCTGCGTGGAAGCCATCGCCCGGAGTGCGGAGGAGTTCAGCAAACGGAGCGATCTGCAGTTCGAATTCATCGAGCGGCACGAACGGCTTGGAGGCGGACTGGTGCGGGTGGAGTATTCCAACGGCACTGTTCTGCTGATCAACCACTCCGCCACCCCGCAGCAGGCGGAAGGTCATGAGGTGGCCGCGCACTCGTACCTCCGCCTCGATCCCCGGCGCGCCTGACGGAAGAAAATCCACGGGAAGCCCTCCGGAGCGCCTTGCATCCGTTGCAATCGGCGCTATATTGCATTGCAAACAGAATCTTGCAAGCCCCAAGGGGGGGCATGGAAAAACTGTTGATCGGTCTGGATTTCGGTTCCGACAGCGTCCGTGCCGTGCTGGTTGCGGCGAGTGGCGAACAGTTCGCAACCAGCGTCCACGAATACGCCCGCTGGGCGCAGGGGAAATACTGCGCCCCGGCGGCGAATCAGTTTCCGCCAGCACCCGCGGGACTATCTGGAAGAGACCGAGGCGGTCATCCGCAACGTGCTCAAAGGGGTGGACGCCACCCGGGTGGCTGGCATCGCCATCGACACCACCGGCTCGACGCCGTGCGCGGTCATGCCCTCCGGCGTGGAGTACGACAAACTCCGTCCGGAAGATATCGTGATCATCCGTCTGGACACCGGGAAGCCGGATGGCGCTGCTCACCGAACAGATCCGTCCCGATGTGCCCCGGCTCAAGGAGACGCTGATCGAGAAGCACTATTGCGTAAACACGGCAGCAACGCCTACTACGGGCAAAAGTGACGTTCCTCGCCCCCTGCCCTCGAACGCTCAGCGAAAGAGCGGCTCGATGAGCGCCGCCGCCGTCGCAATCAGATTGACCACCATGTGGAGCAATACGGCGGCGGTGAGGTTCCGGGTCCGCAGATAGGCGTATTGAAAGAGGAACCCGAGCAGAAAGAGCCCCGGAATTCCCAGCAGGAAGCCGTGAACCAGAGAGAAGACGGCGCAACTCATCAGAATCGCCGGCCACGTGCCGAGCGGCCGGAACAGGCCGAACAACACCCGGCGAAAGCCGATCTCCTCCACCACCGGAGCGACGATCACCGCTCCGACCAGCAGCAGAACAATCAGCAGGGGGGAGCCGTCGGCAATCATCAATGCGAGCTCCTGTTCCCGCCGGTACGGGATGTCACAGGCGTTGAGCATCAGCTCCCACACCCCGGTGACCGGGCCGCAGAGAAGCAGATTGGCCGCGACACATGCGCCGATCACCTTCCAGTCACGCCGGCGAAGCGGACGGATTCCCAGCTTGGCCGCGAGCAGACGCTTCGCGGGCGGCGCGGCCAGGCAGCAGAGCACCAGCCCGGCACCGGCGGGCAGCTGGGCGAAGATTCCACCGAGAACCGCAATGGTCCACAACAGCTGCCGGTCGCCGGTCGCGCAGAAATGAAGCACCGCTCCCACCACGGCGCAGACGGCAAAGTAGATCGCCAGCGCACAACCGGCGGCAGCGGCCAGCCGCCACGGAGAAATCCGGCGCCGCCACGGAATCCGGTGGATGCAGTTCCACAACTCCAGCCGCATCGCGTCTGTCCCCCCCTGCCCCGGAATCAGCCGCGGACCGTAATCCGCCGCTCGTTCTCGGAGAGATGCACGATCTCCACCCGGAGCGTGCCGGGCGGCAGGATGTCGGCAATCCGCGCCGGCCACTCCACCAGCGCGACCGACTCCGGATCGTCGAGAAACTCATCCACGCCGAACGCGAGCGCGGAGGCGGAATTCGCAATCCGGTAAAGATCGAGGTGGTAAAGCCGCCCGCCGCCGGGCAGAGAATACTCCTGAATGATCGTGTAGGTCGGGCTGGATACCGGTTCGGTAATCCCCAGACCGCGGGCGAATCCGCGTGAAAAAACCGTCTTCCCGGCGCCGAGGTCCCCCTCCAGCGCCAGCACCGTGCCGCGCGGCAGCTCATGCGCCAGCTGTGCGGCAAACGCCTCCGTCTCCTCTTCGGAGCGGCTCAACAACTCCCGTTCAATGTTCATAACCACTTTTCCTGTGTTCCGTCAACGAATTTCCTTCGGGATCCAGCACCTCGCCGGAACCGGCCGAAACGGAACCGATCCGGGTGAGCGGCGCAAATCCGGGCGGCCACTCCGCCTCCAGTTGCGCCGCGGCATCCGCCGGAACCGTAAACAACAACTCATAATCTTCGCCGTCGCTCCAGGCGCTCTCCGGAACAGCTCCGGCCCGGAGCGGAATCCGCTCCTGCTCCACCGTCAGCGCCACCTGCGAGGCCGCCGCGAGCCGCGACGCGTCGAGCAGAAGCCCGTCGCTGATGTCGAGCATGGCTGAGGCGAACCGGTGCGACGCGAGAAAACGCCCCTCGGCCAGCCGCGGGGTGAAATCCAGATGATGCTCCGAAAGAAACGAATTGCCGATCCAGCCGGTGACGTAGAGCAGATCCCCCGGCTTCGCCCCCCGGCGCAGCACGATCTCCGACTCCTCCACTTCGCCGAGGATGGTGAGCGAGGCGGCGACGCCATCCCGTTCGAGACCGGCGATATCGCCGCCGGTCAGCGGGGTGCCGTACCGCATTCCCGCATCGGCGGCTCCCCGGCAGAACTCCAGCACCCAGGATTCGGAACAGCCGCGCGCGGCAAAGGCGAGCAGCGCCCAGCGGGGCGTCCCCCCCATCGCGGCGATGTCGCTCAAATTGCGTTTCATAAGTTTCGCCCCCGCCCTCTCCGGCGCAGTCCCCTCCGAAAGGAAATGCACCCCGGCAATCACCTGATCGACGGCGGCAAGAAGCAGCGGCCCGCCGCCGGAAGTGCGCAGTGCGGCGCAGTCGTCCCCGGGGCCGACCGCAACGGATTCCGTGGCGGCCAGTCCGGGCAGCAGCTGAGAAAGGATATGGCGTTCATTGAGCATCATGCCGGAAAATATACCCCGCCGGAGGCGGGATTGCAACCCCTTTCCCCGCAAAAGACGGGAAAGGTACGTTTTCCGGCCTTGTAAAATCCCCCTCGCGGCATTATATTAATAAGACAGTCGCGGCAGAAATCTGACACAATTTGTCAGGTTGAGTCGGAACAGGTTAGACCCTATAAGCCAGGTGAATTCTGAAGATGTGCGGGATTGCCGGAATTATCAATCATCATGCCGACCCCGAGGCCGGCCGGATTCTCAGCGCCATGAATCAGGCGCAGGCTCATCGCGGCCCGGATGACTCCGGAACCTATCTGGATGACGAGGTCGCCCTCGGGCACCGCCGCCTTTCCATTATCGACCTCTCCGGCGGACATCAGCCGATTTTCAATGAGGACAACACGATCGGCATCGTGCTCAACGGGGAGATCTACAACTATCGGAGACTCCGCGAAGAGCTTGAAGGGCGCGGTCACCGTTTCCGCACCGGCACCGACGCCGAAGTGATGGTGCATCTTTACGAAGAGTACGACAGCGAATGCGTCTCCATGCTCGACGGCATGTTTGCCTTTGCCGTCTACAACCGGAAAAAGCGCCGGGTGCTGCTGGCGCGCGACCGCCTCGGCAAGAAGCCGCTGCTCTATTTCATGACCGGAGACACGCTGGTTTTCGCCAGCGAATTTTCCGCACTGCAGTGCCACCCGGCCATGCCGCGCGAACTTGACTGCGATTCGATCAGCGACTTCCTCTCGCTGCAGTACATCCCCAGTCCCAACACGGTCTACCGCAACGTGAGAAAACTGCCGCCGGCGCACCTTCTGGAGTTGCGCTGTGCGGACGGGACCGTATCCATCCGCAGTTACTGGCATCTCGACTATTCGCTGAAGCAGGAGCTCCCCTTCGAGGAGGCCGCCGGCGAAGTGCGGCGGCTCGTGGAGAAGGCGGTGGCGAAGCGGCTGATGGCCGACGTCCCCTGCGGCGTCTTCCTCTCCGGCGGGCTCGACTCCACCATCGTCGCCGGACTCATGGCCAAACTGCGCGCGCCGGCGGAAACCGACGCCTTCACCATCGGCTTCGAAGACAAACGTTACGACGAACGTCACCGGGCCGCGGAGGCAGCCTGCTCCATCAACACCTTCACCGGCGGAGCGCTGCGCCACTTCGAACAGGTGGTCAATCCATGCGATTTTCCGTTGCTGGAAAAACTGCTCGCCCACTACGGCGAACCCTACGCCGACGCCTCGATGCTGCCGACCTACCTTCTGAGCCGGTTCGCCCGGGAACGGGTGACGGTGGCGCTGGGCGGAGACGGCGCCGACGAGGTCTTTTCCGGCTACGAACGTTATCTGGCCATGCGGTACGCCGCCCGGGTCGATCTCTTCCCGGTAGCACTGCGCCGGCCGTTCTTTCAGTTCCTGACCACACTCCTGCCGGACAACGGAGAGCGGAGCAGAACCGGCCGCTTCCGGCGCATGTTCGCCGCCCTCGGCAGTTCGTCGGAGAACCGCTACTTCAACCTGCTCAACCGCTGCCCGGCCTCGGTCAAACGCACCCTCTTCGGGGAGCGGCTCCGGGGAGCGCTCGCTCACGATTCGGGAGACACCTTCGAAGCGATCCGCTGGGAGATGACCGCGCCGGATCAGGTGGAACGCTGTTCGGAATTCGATCTGCAATCCTATCTGCCCGGAGACATTCTCTCCAAGGTGGACATCGCGTCGATGGCGGTGGGGCTGGAGGTCCGTTCCCCGTTCCTCGACCGGGAGGTGGTGGAGTTTGCCGCCCGTCTGCCCGAACACTACAAGATGCCCGGCAGATCGCGCAAACACATTCTCAAAGCCGCCTTTGCCGAACAGGTTCCGGAGTCGATCCGCAACCATGCGAAACGTGGCTTCGGAATTCCGCTGGCCGCCTGGCTGCGCGGGGCCTGGCGGGAACCGGCCCGGGAAACGCTGTTCGACGGCGCCCTGATTTCCGGCGGCTACATCAACGCAAAACCGCTGACCACGCTCTGGCTGGCCCATCAGTCCGGGCGGCGTGATTTCAGCTACATTCTGTGGAATCTGCTGGTTCTGTCTTTGTTCCTGGCCCGCAATAAATGAAGAGGAGGCTGTCACTATGAAACAGGAAAAACTGGTCATTGTCGGAAGCGGTCCGGCCGGCTACACCGCCGCCATCTACGCGGCACGCGCCAATCTGGAGCCGCTGCTCTTTGCCGGCCTGCAGCCCGGCGGCCTGCTGACGCAGACGACCGAAGTGGAGAACTTCCCCGGCTTCCCCGACGGTGTGCTGGGCTTCGATCTGGTTACCGCCATGCAGCAGCAGGCGGAAAAATTCGGCACCCGGGTGGAGTACGACGTCGTCGAACGGTTTGAACTGACTGACGGAAAAATGCAGAAACTGATCCTTTCCACCGGCGATGAGGTCGAAGCTCAGGCGCTGATTCTGGCGACCGGGGCGAGTCCGCGCTGGCTGGGGCTGCCCTCCGAGGACCGGCTGCGCAACCACGGGGTCTCGGCCTGCGCCACCTGTGACGGAGCATTTTTCAAGGATGTTCCGGTCGTGGTGATCGGCGGCGGCGACTCCGCGATGGAGGAGGCCAACTTTCTGACCCGCTTCGCCAGCCGGGTCTACGTCATTCACCGCCGCGACGAGCTGCGCGCCTCGCCGATCATGGCGGAACGCGCCAAAGCCAACCCGAAGATCACCTTCGTCTGGTCGAGCACCGTGGATGAGATTCTCGGCGAAAAGTCGGTGGAAGGGGTCCGGGTGCGGAACCTCAAGGACAACTCCATCACCGAAATCGCCTGCAAAGGATATTTCGCCGCTCTCGGGCACGTGCCCAACACGGGACTTGTCAAAGAGTTCATCCGGCTGGATGAGCAGGGGTACGTGATTGTGGAGGGCGGCAGCTCCCGCACCAATCTTTCCGGCGTGTTCGCCGCCGGGGACTGCGCGGATCCGCACTACCGCCAGGCGATAACGGCAGCCGGAATGGGCTGCCGCGCCGCAATGGATGCGGAGCGCTACCTGGAATCCAGACAGTGATTCCTCCTTTTGTCGTCGTCTACTCTCCGCGCCGCACCCGGATCTCCCTCACCATCCGCCCCGAGGATGGAATGCTGGAGGTGCGTGCGCCGGAGGGGTTTCCCCGCAGCCGCATCGAAGCGGTTCTCGCCCGCAATCCGGAGCTGATCGCCTCGCTCCGGAAACGGGGAGAGGCGGTCCGCCGTCAGTTGCCCCGCTTCCGTTTCGAAGAGGGAGAGTTCTTTCTGCTGCGCGGCCGCTGGTATCCGCTGAAGTTCAGCCGCCGGCTTCTCTGTTTCGATGAAGCGTTTCTGGTTCCCGCCGGAACGCCGGAAGAGGTGAAAAAATCGCTGGAAAAACTCTACCGCCAGCTCGCCCTTTCCCATCTGGAACAGCGGACCGGGGAACTTGCGGCGCGCTTCGGCATCACCTACCGGAGCATCCGCATCGGCGGCGCCTCGGGGCGCTGGGGGTCGTGCAGCAGCGACGGGAATCTCAATTTCACCTGGCGGCTGATCCAATGCCCCGATGAAGTGATCGATTATGTGGTCATCCACGAGCTGGCGCACCGGCTTGAACTCAACCACTCCGACCGGTTCTGGGCGGAAGTCCGGCGGATGTGTCCCGACTTCGAACAGCATCGTGCTTATCTCAACGAGAATTCGCTCCGCTACAGCGGCTGGTGAGCGCCTCTTTCAACGGCTCCGGGGTAATCCGCAGAAATTCCCCCTTGATTTTTGACGTTTTCCCTATATATTAATTAGATTAACCGGATTTTATCTTTCCGGCTTGAACACACATACAAAGGAGCAATTCATCATATGAAACACAAAAAACATCCGAATCCCGACGTTCCGGAAGATGAGGATCAGATTCCGGTCGACGAAAATCTTCCGGAAGTCCTTCCGGAAGAAGAGGAAGGCGGCGATGCAAACACCGCGCAGGAGGAGACGGCAAAACTCACTGCGGAACTTCAGGCTCTCAAAGAGAAACTGATGTACCTCGAAGCCGACTACCAGAACTATCGAAAGCGGGTGGTGAAAGATATTTCCGAAGCGCGCCTCTGCGGCACCGCGGGGACGCTGGAACCGTTTCTGACGGTCTTCGATTTCCTCGGCATGGCGAAAACCGCCGCGGAGAAGTCGGACAATATCGAATCCATCCGTCAGGGGCTCAATATGATCATCGGCGAATTCCACAAGGCGTTCGACGAACTCGGGGTGAAGAAAATTGCGACCGTCGGGGTCGATTTCAACCCGAAATATCATGAAGCGGCCGCCCACGAAGCCTCCGATGAAGTTCCGGAGGGGAAGATTATCCGGGAGTGGTCGGGTGGCTTCACGCTGGGGGAACGTCTTCTCCGCCCGGCGCGCGTCGTGGTCTCTTCGGGACCGGCCCCGCAGGAAACTACTGAGTCGGAAGAGCAGAAGGAGTAACCCGTCATCATGGCACAGGATTATTACCAGACGCTCGGCGTGTCGAAAAACGCCACCGCAGATGAACTGAAAAAAGCATATCGGAAACTTGCGATCAAGTATCATCCGGACAAAAATCCGGGCGACAAGGCTGCCGAAGAGAAATTCAAGGAGGTCTCGCTCGCCTATGAGGTCCTGAGCGATCCGGAGAAACGGCGGCAGTACGACCAGCTCGGTCACGACGCCTACACCAGCCACGGGACGGCCGGCGGCGGCGCGAACGGCGCGGATTTCC